>JASEHD010000143.1 GCA_030019075.1 Bacteroidota bacterium | reverse complement strand
ATTTATTCGTGTTTTATGGAAATCTTGGTCGCCATTTGGCGATACCTTAGGCGGAGATCGGCACACTCAATTAAGGAGATCGGTGATCCACTGTTTCACCCCAAGGGCGTGTAACTTCGACGCTTGTCTGACTTTTCGAAGTGACGAATATTGCATCAAATTTATAAATAGGTTTGTACAAGCTTTGGAATAATCTCACCCGACTTGCCTAATATAACTTCATCGGCATCATAACTTAACTCAGTACGCTCGAGATTGATTTCCACAACATACGCTCCTGCACGCTTTGCAATTATTGGTAATGACGCCGCCGGGTAAACAATCGCTGATGTACCGATAGAGAAAAATATTTCTGCTGTTTCGGCTGCCTGAACGCTTGCATTCCACTGCTCCATTGGGAGCGATTCGCCGAACCACACAACTCCAGGACGAACTAATCCGCCGCAGTTACAACGTAGAATATTTTTGGTCTCATTAATTTCTTGATTTGAAAAATCTTTCGTGCAATCGATGCAGTAATTTCTTTCAATGTTTCCATGTAATTCATAAACAAGCTTACTACCCGCTCGTTGATGAAGATTATCGACGTTTTGAGTAATCACCACAAAGTTTTTATGACGTCGCTCCATTTCTACCAAAGCATAATGTCCCGGATTGGGTTGTATTTTAGAAATTATTTGCCTTCGATAGTGATACCATTCCCACACAAGATCAGGATTTTTTATGAATGCATCAAAGTTAGCTAACTCTTCAGGGCGGAATTTTTTCCAGAGTCCACCCTCACCGCGGAAGGTCGGCACTCCGCTTTCCGCCGATATGCCTGCACCGGTCAATACTGCTACGTTTTGAGCTTTCTTAAGTTTAGATAAAATTTGTTGAGAGAACATATTAATTTTCATTTAGGTTTTAATATAAGATGTTTCAAATCCATGTTTTTTATTTTAGACCAATCAATTGTAACATACCGGTAACCACCGTTTAGCCAGAGTGATACTTGATCATCATAGTGTTTGTGAAGCGGCTGCCCTGATTGCCCTAAAGTGATAATCATATATGCCGATTTTGGCTGAGCAAGATCGATTATCTGTCTCATTGATGGTCCCGCGAACAGATTAAAGGGTTTATTTAATTGAAATGCACCTTTAAAGATAGTTTGTTCGCTGCCGCCAACCGAAAAAGGTCCAATATTAAATACTTTATCTAAAGGTTGGCGCGACCCGAGAGGGTGTTGAAATAATACCTCATGAACTTTCCCCCATTGCCAGGTTTTCATCTCGGTTCCGTGTGCCGCTTTTAATTCATTCACCGCATCAATAAAACTTTTTCGGACAATCATTCCCTTCGTTTCGATTGTATCGGTTGTAACGTCATCAAACCATGGAGAATTATCTTTTTGCAATAATTTGCTTGTTACACGATATGGAATTACAAGAGAATATAAAAAATCGTGAAACACCTCTTTTCCTAATTCATCTTCGTAAAGATTGTGCAGCAATCGGATAAAAAACATATTAATAATAGTCGAGGCAATGTCGGATGGCGTACAACGATAATCCCAATTGCGAAGGTAAACAAGCGCCTCGTTGAGAATCGGCTCGGTTGCCGAATCAGATTCGAATGCTTGAAGTACATGTTTCGTTAGATCTCGGCAGTAATACGAAACAACATCTTGCTGGAACTGCTGGCAATCCTGTGCGGATATTTTTTCTAATGAAAGAAGATCGAGGATTCGATTGTATCGTTCTTCCGGTTCCCACAAGTTCGATATGTAGTAAGAAATATTTTTATCTGAGATATTCTGGTTTGCAGAAATTATGATTCCGTCGGGAGGATTCCATAATTTGGGTAATTTCTCGAATGAAACAAAACCCCGCCATTCATCTTCACCGTTCGAGCCATTAAGTGGAAGTGTCCCATCATGTTTTCCCCTAATCGGTATTCTGCCAGCAAACCAACAGCCAATATTTCCTTTTACATCGGCATAAACTGCACATTGTCCTGGAACGGTGAGCTGTTTTAGCCCCTCTTCGAATTCAACAGCATTAAGCGCTCTGTTAATCCTGTAAAAACCGAGAACCTCGTCGCTTACATCAAATCCTGTCCACCGCATTGAGATAATAGATTTTTTATGAACATCGTTAATAATCGGACCGTGATGCGTTGAACGAGTATGTATTACCACGCTATCTGATTTTCCGACATGGATTACACATTCCTTTACTTTCATCGGGCGAGATTCGTTCTTAAAACGGTAATTGTTCGGTTTCAAAGAATCTATTTGTTCAATGAAAAAGTCAGCATCATCTATCATTGCATTCGTAAATCCCCACGCAATTGAATCATTATGCCCGACGATGACCAACGGAATACCGGGGATCGTAACACCTGCAACATTCCATCCAGGCGCCGAGAGATGCACCTCGTACCATTTTGAGGGAAGCGATACAAGCAAATGCGGATCATTTGCGAGGATTGGTTTCCCGCTGAATGATTTTGAAGAATCAATCACCCAAGCATTGCTGCCTGATACAAATGGTCCCTTGTTAAAATATTCCCGATAACTCCGAACGAGCTGAAGATAATTATTAATTTCATTTACTCCGATTGAACGTTGCTGTTTGTCTGAAAAATTTGTTGAACCAATCAAGATTTGTTGGAATTTTTCTGGCGACACGAGTGTAGCGATTTCGGCATAAGTAAGATCGACCCACCATGCGAAGTTTAATTCCCATGCAAGCAACCGGGCGAGAAGTAAACTGTGCTGGGGTTTCCATGGTTCAGGATCATAATTAAGTATATCAAACTCGATGGGATATTTACCCTTATGTGTGGAAATAAATTCATTCACTCCCTCAGCATAATCAGCAAGTAATCGGCGCGAATTCGGATGCAGGTACTGATATAAAGTTTCGGCGACTGGTGCGAGTTCTAATGTCCGCAACAGCATGTCAAATTTTATCGTTGCTGTATCAAGAATTTCAGAAAGTCTGCCCTGCCCTGCCCTGCGTGTCAGATCCATCTGCCATAATCTGTCCTGAGCATGAACATATCCTGCCGCGAACATCAAATCGTGCTCGTTACGGGCTTCGATGTGTGGGACTCCGTATTCATCGCGATAAATATCAACCTTTGTTTGCAATCCTTGAAGAGCTATTTCACCTTTTGTAACGGGAAAAGATTTTGTAACGAGGTGATACAAGAAAATTGCAACAGCAATAAGGATTACAAGGATTGAAGCGCCTACGCCAATCGCTATTTTTACAAAGTTAGACATAAAATAAGAATCCCGTCTCGCATCTTTTACGGGACGGGATAATATAATTGTTTATGGATTTTATTGCAATATATTTAGAAGCGATAGGAAACAGTAGCAATTAAATTATGTGTTTGGATATCTTCTGATGGATATGCAATATCATTTATATTATGATCTGTTTGCCAAAATCCGTAGGCATAACCGATATCAAATCGAACTGAGTTTTCAACTATCCACCCTAAACCACCAGTGATGAATTTTTGTGCATTAGGTGCGGAATCAAACTTATAGGGGGAAGGTAAATATGCGAAACCTGCGCGGAGTTGAAGATTGTTCCTTGGTAGTGATAGCTCTGTGCCAATTCTGGCATTGATAGTTGGTTCCATATCCTCCTTTATCCAGTTATTTTTATACAATAAATCAGCATCAGTGAATTCCATTTGTGTCCAATCAGTAAATTCTAAATCACCCGCTAACGCCAGATCACCAAAGGAATAAGAAGCACCACCGCTAAAAACAAACGGAGAAGTCACACTGAATTCGGAAATGCCAGCACCATAAGGGCCATAATAAGACCTACCTCTATCATCCAATACCGTCCAATCGTTCACGAAATCATCTCTAAGAGTGAAATATGATGGCAATTTTATATTGAATCCAATTTGTCCTTTCTTGTCTGGAAACGTATGTAAGATACCAATTCGTGCTGTAAAACCACCAATATCTTCATCGATAGTATATTTTTGATTCCATGAGTCGAGCGTGTCGGGATAGACTCCTTTATCATCAATTACATTGTAATTTCTATTGTAATTATAAGAACCAGAGATAAAATTTATTGAACCTCCAATATATAATCCTTTTACTGCTTCAATGGCAGCCCCGACAATCCAGTTATTCATACCGCCGCTCTCAAAAATTTTAGCTTCTAACAGAGAATTATCTGGAAATAATCCAGAGTTATCTTTATATCTGCCCGTAAATGCTAATGCGCTCGTAAAGTATGATTGTCTTCCGTATCCGATGGCAAAAACAAGACTACCACGCCTGACCGGGAAGGGATAAACAATACCTAAGCTATTTATATTTGTTCCACTGTTTGAGAAAGATTCTTTACTGCCAAACAATGTACTTGTGTTGTTATATGATATGTGAGATAATCCCATCGAAAATTCATTCGATCGTACTTGCCCAAGACCCGCTGGATTCCAATAGACAGCAGAAAAATCGTTTGCAACAGCTGTATAAGCCGTTCCTAATCCTAACGATCTCGCACCGAAACCTAAACCGTGATATGATAAACGATAGGCATCTTCCATAACCTGACCCGATGCACCATAAAATAAAACAACTGAAAATAATAATATTCGAATGAGATTTTTCATTGTTCAATACCTTTTAAAAAAATATTCAATTTAATTTGGTTTACGATCTCTTGAGCTACCACCGCTGCGCGTATTTCCATCATTTCGCCTTGAGCCATCGTTTGAAGGGGGCGGCGAACTCTGCTGCGGAGGTGGTGGTGAATAACTTGGTGTATTACTTCTATCATCCCGCGGTGGTGTATGGTGAACCGGTGGTGGATTTTGATTTCCCTGCGGTGGTTGATGTTGTGGTTGTGTATCACGTCTGCGTTCGCTGCTGCGTTTATTACCTTCACGTGTACCCGAGCTGCGTGCAGTTCGCTCATTGCTTCGGCTGTCGCGTCGTGTAACTCCTCGCTCGGTTCCACTTCGCCGTGTATTTTCTTTTACAGCAGAACCTTTATTAGGTGATCCACCTGGTGGTGGAGCGCCTAAACTTGCACCCGTTGGCAAATCGTGTCGATTACCTCCAACATTTTGTATTTCATAGTTATTACCGGACCTTTCACGCTCATTCCCGCCTGCACGAATCGCACCATCATATCTTCTACCATAGTTTCCAGTTCCACCGTATCCATAATAGTAATATGGTTGATAATAGTAATAGGGTGGATAATAGTGATATGGTGAATATGAGTAATAAGGATAATAAGATCCCCATGAATAAGGTGAGCCGTAATACCAAGGATCATATCGCCAGTAATAATCATAGTACCATGGATTTGAGTATGCCATGCTAAAAGCCATCGAGGGCCAATATGAAGATGGATAGTAGTATGAAAATCCTACTCGAGGGCGATAATAATCTTCACAGCATCCTGAACGCTCGCTGTACGTATATTCTTTCTCCTCTTCATCGTCAGCATAGGCCTCTTCATCCTGCTGTTCTGAGGTTGTATATTCTTCCTCTATGTTAAGTTCGTCATTCAATGTTCTTAGCTGTGTATAGCAGCCAGAAAAAAGTATAAGGAAAATACCGAGTATCCCAACACTTACTGAAATAAATATTTTAGATTTCATAAAACACCTGCTTATAGTAAAAGTGAACAGAAAAATACTTTGCAATATAGATGCCACAAAAGAACTGTGACTACTTCTAATTTAACGAGATATTGTCAAGAAAACAAGACTTTTTAGGAATATTTAGGAAAATCATTCCAGATGTGTTGAATTATTAAGACAGAAATCACATAAAACGTTCTATTTTAAGCACATTATAAAGATTTAATATATTCAATCATTATTGTTCGGTTGCTAAAAGCATCACGTTTCTGGTTTTTTAAAATATCCTTAAAATTCAATCCAATCGAAAAACCTTTACCAACAGAAATTCGAGCACCACTATTCAGGTATCCTCTGCCTTTTCCCAACGCTCTACTATCATTCAAACCAAAATTATATTCGGCAAGTATAGAGATATTGGGCCCTACCGATTTTTCTGCACCGATAAATAAATTTGGATCTTTATCTCCATCACCGTACTCAAGACTGTAATTGATGCCGCCGTGAATACTGAAGTTACCGAACAGTCGATAGTTCTTGCTTGCTGCTGCATAAAAACCTGTGGACTTTATTGAATAGCGGTGTAAATCTTTGGCGTAATATTCATTTCCCTGTGTATCAAAGCCAAGCGCTATGGCAGGTAATATGGATGTTTCGTTTATTATCCTCAATCGTACCCGAAAGCCGGGGATTGAGTTCCAGATTGGTTTCTCACTTCCTATAATGTTTGTCCCTCCGTATGAAACACCAAACATCAAATAATTAAACGCTCCGATTGATACCGCGCTCAATAAACCACCATCCTGAAAAAAAATCATATCCAAAGCAAAATCTCCGTGAGAAATCATACCTGCAGTTGGAATATCGATTAGGTAGCGTGGCTCAAATTTTGCCGCTGAACCTGACGAACCTTGAGACATCGATTGAGAAATAAGAATTATATAGAGTATAATGAGATGCTTCATTGCTATGAATATAATAATGTCCCACTCGAATATCAACTTGACCGTTTACATAAACTTCATTATACTGTAAATCATTAGCTGAGCTTACAACAAAATGAAAATCATTGCAATAACCGACATTCATGGTGAATACGATATTGTCGAGGAAATAATCCGTAAAGAATCTCCCGATCTGCTAATCATTGGTGGAGATTTAACTACGGTTGGTTCAATAAAAGAGGCAGAGCAAGCGTTGCAACGTTTTAAGTCACTTTGCAAAAACATATTCTGCGTCGCCGGGAATATGGACCTTCCACAACACGATGGGTTATTTGAACGACTAAGTATAGGGCTTAATGGAAAAGGTGTTCAAATTGAAAATATCGGTTTCTTCGGAGTATCGGGTTGTCCACTTTCACCACTTCGGACACCGTATGAAATATCAGAAGAGGAAATAACGGAAAGAATCGAGCGGGGTTATCTTGAAGTCAAACATGCTCCAATCAGGATTCTTGTCTCGCACGCTCCACCGTTCGGAACAAAAGTCGATATAGTACATTTGGGAATACATGTGGGCAGTATGGCTGTTCGAAGCTTTATTGAAGATGAGAAACCTGACGTTGTTATCTGCGGACATATTCACGAGGGTAGGGGACAAGATAAAATTGAAATAAGTCGAATCATCAATTGTGGAATGGCATCACACGGTTACTATGTGTGCATTACTATTATGAATGAAGACGTTGATATAAAAAATAGGCAGCTAATTGCACGCTCGTAGCATCCGAAAAACTGGGGGGAGAGCAAAAGTAGTAAAAATAAAAGGTTCA
>JASEHD010000142.1 GCA_030019075.1 Bacteroidota bacterium | reverse complement strand
AATATACTAAATTATTTTATTAATGTCTACTTATCTATGGGACGTTACACTAGTGCAATTTATTCAGCTTGCAGATGAAACGGAACGAAGTCGACTTGAGCATTTTGCAATTACCATCTTAAAACCCGAGTTCAACGATTGACATCAGCTATTCGACTTATGGACTCTTGGGAAACAATCCGAGATCAAGTATTACAACGAGATAACTGGGTCTGTCAAGTTTGTGGTAAATCTACAAGCGGTCAGGTTCATCACATTATTCCCAGACGATCTGGAGGAAGTGATACCCTAACCAATCTAATAACCCTGTGCGGAAGGTGTCACGTGCTTATTAGCCCAGTTCCTGATTGGGTTCTCACAAAAGTGTGGCGGATACCGCCCGCTCAAATCAAATCAGAACGTTCAAAAGTTCGGGACACAATTGATGGAATAAGAATGTATCCACGATGATGCACCCGCAACTGCAAATAACAAGGCAAACAACGACGTTGGAATTGGCTGAGAATGAAAAGCCTCACTCAATATTTTTGCTCACTGAAATGAGAATTATAGGTTCACAAAAGTATTGCGTTGTTACCACACACGTTACCTCTTTCCAATTAACTTAATTTTCTCGTTGAGTATATCTAAAAGCAGATCTATCGTTTTCAAATGTGTCCTAAACGAAAGTACAGCCAGCCGAAGCGTAAACTTCCTATCGAGCATCGTCGAAGAGATAAAAACTCGTCCATCGTTTTGAACTTCTTTTATAAGTCGTTCATTAAACTCATTTGCATCCCCACTCTTGGGAATGTAACGGTAGGTTACCACGGATAAATCGGGGTAAGGACCGACTTCAAATCCATCGACTTGTTGTATTTGTTTGTAGAAGTATCTTGCCAAAAGGAGCTTCTCCTCAATTGCAGCACGGAATGGTGCTATTCCAACAAGCTTCAGCGGCAGCCAGAGCCGAAGTCCACGGAAATGTTTCGTCAGCTCAGGTGAAATGTCGGCAGGTGAAAGCTCATCGCTTCCTTTTGCGGCATCTTGCATGTAATTCGCTTGATACCAGAACGAATCGAATAACTTCTGTTTATCTTTTACAAGCACCGCACCCGATCCGTAGGGTAGAAATAAACCTTTATGCGGATCCATCACCAGCGAATCGGATAGCTCCATTCCCTTCAATATTTTCTTTCCTTCTTCACAAAGCACAAAGAAAGCACCATAAGCACCATCAACATGAAACCAGAGATTATTTTGTTTTGCTATATCACCAATTGACTCAAGCGGATCAACTGCACCCGTATCGGTCGTACCTGCAGAAGCGATTATTAGAAATGGGTTCAGTCCAGCTTTCATATCACTAACAATCATCTTTTCAAGCTCATCAGCATTCATCCGATACTTTTTATCCATCGGAACATAATGAATTACACATTCTTTAAGTCCAGCGATCCGAATCGCTTTATCTACCGAGTGATGCACTTGCGATGTCATGTAAATGACTGACTTATCAAAATCTTTTGCCTTAAGTCCTTTAGCATCACGAGCAGCAACGATACCGATAAGATTTGCAATGCTTCCACCTGAAGTAAGGTTTCCACCTGAGCCCTTTGGGTAACCAACGATTTCTGCCATCCAATCCAACAGCATGTGTTCCATGTGTACAGCACCGGGACTCGCGAAGAAGATACCGGCATACCGGTTAGTTATGTCTGCAAGATAATCACCGAGTGCGGAATAATAAATACCTCCACCGGGGATATACCCAAGATGTCCGCCTGACGCAGGATTTAATCCAGGACGGTCTACATTTTGCTCGATTAATTTAATGATTGAATTTATATCAATGCCATTTTCTGAGATTGGAGAATCGAGGAGACCTTTGCCTTTATCGCTCGTTGTTACAAAAGCTGGTAATTCATATATTCGATCAAGAAAATCCTCCGAGTATTTGACCACACTCTCAAGTAAATCTGCACGATGTTCTGAGGTAGGTTCTAAGCCAAGAGCAATCTTTTCGAGATGTTTAATTCTTTTAAGCATCAATATTAGTTGCTAACTTAAATATTATAAAAGATACGTATCACGCGAAGACGCCAAGTGCGTGCAAAATAAACGTTATAATTACTTTCCGCCTTTGCAAGAAATATATTTTTAACAACCCTATTATCCTTCAATAATTTCATTAGAAAGCTCATTGGTATCATCTGGCTTGCGTGGAAAATATTTTACAAGCTCCTCCCCTACAGCACGAATAGTCGCTGTAATTCCATCGAAATAATTTCCCCTCTTAAAATAATCAGTCATTAATTCGGCTATCTTATCCCATTTACCATCTTCAACTTTCTTGTGAATTCCTTCATCAGCAATGATTTGAAATTTCTGCTCAGACAATAATAATAGAATCAGCACGCCAGTTTTATCGCGTGTATTTTGCATCCCAAGCCGATAGAATTCATTAAGCGATAAATCATATAAGGATAATTTTCTTTCTTTCCAGTACCTTCTCTGGCGAATTATTACCCTAATTTCACCTGAAGTATTCTTTTCTTGTTCAGATATAACCGATGCGAGCGACCGCAACTCCGCTTTCGAAAAATATTTTTTCTTCAATAATCTCATACTCTATGCTCTACGCTCTAAGCCCTCTGCTAATTCACCATCTCCCGCTCGCTCCACCGCCGCCGAAACTTCCACCACCACCGCTGAATCCGCCAAATCCCCCACCACCTCCAAAACTTCCACCGCTAAATCCACCGCCGCTTCCCCCGCCAAAACCACCCCACCACCAAGGGAAATTGGAACGATACCCCTGTGAACCGATGGAGCTTCTTCTGCCGCCACCAAAAATGCGAGGAAGAATTCCGAAAAAGAAAATCAATAAAATGATTATAAGCGGGGAGAAGGTTTTAATATTGTTGCGATTTCCTTCACTTTTGAATTCACCCTTCGTCGCTGCTATGATTGCCTCGAGCCCATCGCCGATACCACCATAAAAATCTCCTTCATTAAAGCGAGGTGCTATTACTTTACGAATAATTTGACTGCTGAGCGCATCTGTTAGCACGCCCTCAAGTCCGTAACCAACTTCGATCCGCATCTCGCGATCCTCTTTTGCAATGAAAAAAAGGATGCCGTTATCTCTTCCCTTCTTGCCAACTTTATTTTTCTCAGCGACACGATAGGTAAAATCCTCCAAACTATACCCGGTGAGTGAGGATACAATCAGAACAACGATTTGATTGGAAGTTTCATTTTCAAAATCGTATACCTTTTTTTCCAATGTTCTGATTTCGTTTTTCGAGAGCGTTCCGGTTTCATCGTTAACACGCTGGCGAACTGTTGGGATATCCTGTTGCGCAATAGAAACAATGCCACAACACAAGATTAAAAATAATATTGATGAAAATAGCTTCATTGGACTGAGGTTCACTTTTTTCCGATCACCTAATTAAAATTTTACCTGCGGAGCTTTATCAGCGCCCGGCTCTGCCTGAAAATACTGTTTCTGGGTGAAGCCGAACATACCGGCTATGATTGATGTTGGAAATGTTCTCACCTTAACATTAAACTCCTGAACGATCTGATTAAACTTCATCCTTTCCACTGCAATCCGATTCTCTGTGCCTTCAAGTTGATGTTGAAGCTGGAGGAAATTCTCATTTGCCTTAAGCTGTGGATAATTTTCTGCAACCGCTAATAAGCGAGAAAGCCATCCGCTTAAACTTGCCTGAGCTTGCTGAAATTTTTGGAACGCTTGTGGATCATTTAGAATTTCGGGTGTAACCACTAATTTACCTACGCTTGCGCGTGCCTCGGCTACATTCTCAAATACTTCACGCTCATGTTTCGCATATCCATTCACTACCTCGACAAGATTTGGAATGAGATCGAGCCGACGCTGATATTGATTTTGTACTTGCGCCCATGCTTGATTTATCCCCTCATCCGATTTCACGAGCGAGTTGTATATACCTGTTACCCAACCGACAAGAAGAATTGCTATAAGGACAATGCCTCCAAGAACTGAAAGCAAGATGATTGTATTTTTTTTCATGAGGGAAACCCTTCAAATTTGTAAAAAATAACGGATAATTTTCGAATGTTTAACTATAAACTACTCAAAATATTAGAACTAAACAATCCATTCGGTCTTTAAGGGCAAATCTCTCAAATATTTTAAATGTAAAATAATTGGGTTGACTTTAACCTACTAAGCTCATATATTTAATCAGATATATTGTTATAGGTTTGCAGTCGGTGGTTACGATCTACCTACTGTGACCTGATAGTCGATCGATGGTTATCTCACCCGCGCAACCTTATCAATCAGCTACAATGCCACAGTGGTATCAGCACCTACAATGAAACGCATCTAATTATTATCATTTTACATGGAGGTTGCCATGAAAATTTTTTCTACAATGTTGTTGTTTTTTTGTGCGACATACATTCTCCTAGAAAATAATTCGAAAGTAGTTGCACAGCAGTTTGATAGCTTAATAGTAAATGTATCATCCCCATTATTCACTGCTGCTTTGTATCACGATACAATAAGCGGCACGGTTTTTAATGATCTCGAAGGTAACGGAGTCAGGAATTTCGGTGATAATGGTCTAATGAATTGGCGTATCCATTTGTTCCAATCCGATATACATATTGACAGTACACTGACAGACGTAAACGGAAAGTATTCCTTCACAAATATTACCCCAGGGACCTATGCGGTAAGAGAGGAACTTAAGAGTGGATGGTTGCAAACGCTACCTGCACTCGGAGGTGATCATTTAATTGTTATAGCCGACGGACAACATGTTACGGGAATAGATTTTGGAAATTTTTATCGAATCTCTATCGGTGGAACAAAATTTCACGACCTCAATGGTAACGCCATAAGAGATGTGAACGATCCGGGTATATCAAATTGGAAGCTAAATTTATTTTTAAACGATGTTCATATTGACAGCGTCATTACGATTGGTGGTGGCACCTATACATTTACTGGCATTGGTCCAGGGAATTATATAGTTTCCGAGGATTTAAAAACTGGCTGGTCGCAATCATTCCCAAGCCCGGGAGGTAAGTATTATATAAGTGCGCGCAGTGGTCAAAATATTACGGAGTTAAATTTTGGAAACTTCCAATTTGGCTCGATAAGTGGGATGAAATTCCATGACATCAATGGTAATGGAATACTAAATGTTGAAGACAATCCACTTGCCAATTGGCGAATTCGATTACTTAGAGGGACTGTTCAGATCGATAGTCAACTAACGGATGCAAATGGGCAATATACGTTTACAAGCGTTAGACCTGGAACAATCACTATCAGAGAAAAAATTATAAGCGGATGGACGCAAACAATTCCAGCGTCAGGGGGATCATACAGCATTCTTTTGATCAGTGGACAAAATCTCGTTAATAAAAACTTTGGAAATTTTGGTAATGGTATAATCAGTGGTATGAAATTTAATGATATCAATGGTGACGGAATTAAAAATGAGGGTGACCCTGGACTTGCCAACTGGCGCATTCGCTTGATCAAGGGTGGTACCCAGATCGATAGTACTTTTTCAGACAACGATGGTAATTATGTTTTTAATAATTTAGGTCCCGGTACATACACAATACGCGAAAAACCAATGACCGGATGGACCCAAACTTTTCCAGCAACTCCAGGTACCTATACACACACTCTAAACAGTTTTGATAATATTCAAGGGAATGACTTCGGCAACTTCAGAACCAGTATTGTTCGTGGGATGGTATTTTATGATCGTAATGCAAATGGCATCTTGGATCCAGGTGAAGGTGGCTTAACGGGTTGGGTTATCAATGCCATTGCAACAAATCCTCAAAATAATCGATCCACTGTTACTCAAACTGGCGGGTTTTACAGCATCACGGATCTTTTTCCCGATACCTATACTATCAGTGAAATAGTTAAACCTTATTGGTCTCAGACATATCCACCAACCGGAACCTACCCATTATTAATAACAACGGAATTAGACACGACGGGATTCGATTTTGGTAATGCAACTAGTATTGATACATTTAGATATAGAACATTTTCGGTGGAAAATTTATCAGTAAAGAAAGCTGTCAAACGAAAAATAGTATCATCTAAATGGTGTTTCGAGTTTGCTAATTCGGCAGAGGCAGTGTCTGTAAATGGTTTGCATGTTGTCTTTACTAAAAACGTTGATTCGTTCAGTACAATCGGCCCTTTTTCTAACGCCCAATTAGTTGGACGGAAAGAATGGCAATTTTCTGGTGCAACAATCGAACCCGGTCAGACATTGCAGATATGTGGCTTTGGTCCGAAGAGTGGAATGATTGTTAATAAATGGTGGTGGACATCGAATGGTTCGGATGTAAGTATTCGTCAAGGGAGGATGTATCCCGTTACACAAGAATTTTTATTTCCGATGCCCAATGGCGCTAATGTACGTGACGAAGTATTCCTCCAAACGCTCAGAACAAGTGGATTGATCGTCGGAATTCCACAACCCTTCGGAGGACTCTTTGGTTGGGTTCAATTGATGAGCAGCTCTTCCATACAACGATCATTGGATTTTAGAGGCATTAAACATACCGGTCCACCGAGGGGATTTTCAATTTATCAAGACCGAAATTTCCGCGGTGTAAAGCGATTGTTACCTCCACAATATCACAATAACCGTCTCTTTGCAGAACTTGTCACATTGAAGTTAAATATTGCAGCTAGTAGTCTTGGGAAGACACCACCTGGCTTGGGTGAACTTATTTATGAAGAAGGATTGAATCCCCTCAGCGGATTAATGTTGAAAGAGATCGCTGCACGGACAGATTCAAATCTGTCTTATTGGATAAATGTACCATCTTATGCGTATCAGAACCTTGATACCGTGATCCGGAAGATAAATACATCGTTTGAGGGACCTTTCGATACGATCTCGTTTGCAAATACACTTCAATTTACGGGTGTCAAATCAGTGGCAGAGATATCATTTTTACGTCCTAACCCCGATATCCAACCGGTAACAATTACACCGTTAGATAATTTAGTAGAAGAATTACCTGCCGAGTTTATTTTATTTCAAAATTATCCAAATCCATTCAATCCGATTACTACTTTGTCATTTGCCCTTGGCAATCCTTCGTTGGTAACGTTGAAAGTGTATAATACACTCGGACAGGAAATAACGACATTGTTCGACAAGGAGGAGATGGATGAAGGAGAATATGAAATTGATTTCGACGCGAGAACACTTTCTTCCGGTGTTTATTTTTATCGTTTGATAGCAGAAGGTTTGACCGATGAAGATGGAGGAAGCACAGAAAAAACGTTTGTGAGTGTGAAAAAGATGGTGGTCATTAAATAACGACAAATGTCGCCTCAGAAATGATTAAATTATACAAAAAAACTGA
>JASEHD010000141.1 GCA_030019075.1 Bacteroidota bacterium | reverse complement strand
ATTAAATGGAATTATACTCTTCGGGGGGACAGAAGTGTATCTCCGATTGTCTTATCTCAACCTGATCCTAAAGCTTTAATGACAACATGAAGAAGCTCTTCGGGCTCGTAAGGTTTTGAGATGAAATCTTTCGCACCTAATTTTACACATTCAATTGCAGTTGGAACATCATTCACTGCCGATAGCATAATAACGTGAGGGAGCCGGTTATTTTCTTTCATTTCTTTAAGTACAGTTATGCCATCCTTTTTCGGCATCTTCACGTCAAGAAGTATAATATCATACTGGTTTTTTTTAATCATCTGTAAAGCAACCTCACCATCTTCAGCTAAATCTACATCAAAGTCTTCATAAGTAAATTGATCTTTGAGACCCTGGCGTAAATCTGCATTATCATCGACACATAACATTTTTAAATGAGGTTTCATTGTATTTCTATATTATTCAAGAGAGTTCATTGCAGAGAAAATTTACGAAAGGCTTTTCAAATAGTCAAGTATTCAATTTGCATCTTGAAATTTCATTACATATATTTCTTCAACTTAAATACTATGGAATGAAGAAAATATGGGCATAGAAAGTAAAAAACTCCAGAAAATATTGATTGTCGATGATGAAGTTGGATTTGCTGAATTATTAAAAGACCTTCTAATTATGGATAATTATGAAGTTGAGGTTGCTAACGATGGTGAAGAAGGCTTTGAAAAATTAAAGGACTTCACACCTGATATCATTATTTCGGATATCGTAATGCCCGGGCTTAGTGGGTTGGAACTCTTTAAAAAAGTAAAAGCAAATCCTGCAACAGCATCGATCCCATTTCTTTTTATCACAGGGTTTCAGGATGAACGTATAATGGCTGAGGCACGTAAAATCGGGGTATTTGGTATCTTACGGAAACCAATCGATATCGAGCAGATTGAAAACCGGTTACATGATCTTATCGGAAGGAATAAGTGAAATTTATGACCGGTAGATAATAATCCGAATTTCTTCCGGTAAAAATTCTAACACTATCCTGATGACATTTCCTCTCAATGTTTTTTTGCTAAACTCCTTTGTGTCGCTCTGAGTATTAATCTTCCAATGCTTGCATTGCAGCATACAGATTATTTTAAATAATATTGTCATCTTAAGCTAAACTTTGTTGAAAATTCAATTCATTCTCAATATATTAAGAAGGCAATATGCGGATACCACTTTTAAATAGTTTACGCTTCAAGATTGGTTTTGGGTACATCGTACTTGTCTTGATCAATATCGCTGTTACTACATGGGCAATTTATAATTTCAGTAGAATCACTCTCTCGTTCAATACCATTCTCGCTGAAAATTATCCTCACGTTGTAATATTGGAGCGGATGGCACATCTTATCGAAAAGCATGAGCATGCATTGATCACAATACTTAACGGAGATTTAGAGATTGGAAGGGTAGAACAAACAAATGCTAAGCAAGAGTTCTTTCAGGTTTTTGACCGTGCGAACGAGAATAGATCCCTTCCCGATGCCGGTCCCATTCTCGATAATATCAAGCAGACGTACACTGGTTATCTTATCGTCTCGGATTCATTATATTCGTTAGTCTTAAAGAAAAATATTGCCATAGCCAAAGCATACTACGGCTCAGATGTAAGACCGTTCTCACAGCGTTTATCTGATAATTGTTTCTGGCTCATTGAAGAAAATCAAAAGCAAATGATGACGATAGCAAAGAATACTAAAGCTACATCTGATGAAGCGATTATTGCGGTTCTTTTTGCAGCTTTTCTTGCGGTTGGCTTGAGCATCATTACGATGGTTCAATTCACCAAACGGATTATCGAGCCGGCTGAGAAATTAACCGAGACAGTGAATCAAATTGGCAGGGGGCGCCTCGATCTGAAAATTGATGTTGAAACAAACGATGAAGTTGGAGAGCTTAGTCGGGAATTTAACAAAATGACCGAACGGCTAAGAAAATTTGAAGAAATTAATATCGAAAAAATAATTTCAGAAAAACAGAAATCGGAAACTATAGTCGAAAGTATTTCTGATGCTATCATCGTTTGTGATTCTGAATTAAATATTCATCTGATCAATCGTTCTGCCGAGGAACTCTTGAATATTAGTGCAAAAAACGTTGTTGGTAAGAATGTTACCGATTGCATCCCCGACGATCGTATCTTGGAAATATTTTCATCTCCAGACGCGTCGGCATTGAAACAAGCGTATCTCCAGTTCAAACACAAGGAACGACAAATATTTCTCCGTCCACGAATATCCAGGATACCGGCATCGCACGCGGGAAGAGGCGGTATGGTATTGGTTTTACAGGATGTTACGCAATTCAAAGAATTAGATAAAATGAAATCGGATTTTATGGCGGCGGTGTCTCATGAATTTCGAACCCCGCTTACCTCAATTAATATGAGTGTCGACATTCTTCGCCAGCAAATGGTGGGTCCACTTACAAAATCACAACAAGAATTATTAGAATCATCGAAACAGGATTGTAACCGTTTAACGAAACTTGTTAAAGAGCTGCTGCAGCTTTCTAAACTTGAATCTGGTAAATTTGAGATGAAAGAAGATATTGTTGATATCCGAAAAGTGATTGAATCAACGGTACAATCTGCTCAGTTGCCTTTTAATGAAAAAGGAGTAACATTAAAATTTTTACCCGAGAGTGAACTGCCTCAATTTTATGGTGATGATCAACAGCTCTCGTCAGTAATCTCGAATTTGTTAAATAATGCTCTACGTTATACAAATCGTGGTGGGAAAGTTGAAATTATGGCACAGAAAAAAAATAAAGATATACTCATTCAAGTATCTGATACGGGGCGTGGCATCCCATCGGAATATCTGGATAAAATTTTCGATAAATTTATTCAGGTCAAACAATCGTTGGATCCCACACCTGGTAGTGTTGGGCTTGGTTTAGCTATTGCGAAGGAAATCGTTGAGATGTATGGTGGTAAAATTTGGGTTGAAAGTGAAATTAATAAGGGTTCAATATTCTCTATTTTGCTTCCCGCACCGGAGGTGTCGAAAATATGAACTATCGTGGAGTTGTACTTGTAGTTGATGATGAGCCAAACATCCTTAAAACTTTAAAGATCGGTTTGGAAAGCGTCGGATTTAAAGTGGTAGGCTTTTTAAATCCGCTTGATGGCTTAGAGAGTGTCGAAGAAGGAAGATACGATATCGCATTTATCGATCTGATGATGCAGCCGATAGACGGTATGCAATTGCTTCAGGAGATACGTCAGAAATCACCGTCTACCACATCTGTCATCATCACTGCTCATGGTTCAATTGATAGCGCGGTAGAAGCTATTAAAAAGGGTGCATTCGATTTTTTACAGAAACCTTTTGATCTCAAAGAGCTGCATTTGTTCGCAGAAAAAGTTTTTGAGCATCATCGTATGCGAAGCGAAATCCGATCCCTACGCCAGCAGTTGGCATCAAGTTATTCAGATACCAATATAATTACACGTGACGTAAGGATGAGGAATCAATTGGATCTATCATTGCAGGTTGCCGATAGTATGCTATCGGTGATAATCGAGGGAGAGAGCGGAACCGGTAAAGAATTGTTTGCTCAATACATCCATTCCCATAGTTCTCGACACGAGAAACCATTCATTAAAGTAAATTGTGCGGCTTTGGCTGAAAACTTGTTAGAGAGCGAATTATTTGGGCATGTCAAAGGTGCATTTACCGGGGCAATTAAAGATAGGGAAGGTAGATTTGAGCTTGCTGATGGCGGAACAATTTTTTTAGACGAGATCGCCGATATTTCAGCTTCAGCTCAGGTGAAACTATTAAGATTTCTACAGCATCGGGAGTTCGAGCGAGTCGGTGACAACTTAACTCGTAAGGTTGATGTTCGTGTTATTGCCGCTACCAACAAGAATCTTTCGGAATTGCTAAAACAGGGAACATTTCGGGAAGATTTGTTTTACCGTTTAAATTCTATCCGCTTATATCTGCCTCCACTGCGCGAGAGACCCGAAGATATTCTCTTATTGATTCAACATTTTATTAAGAAATTTTCCCCTAATAATGAAATTGAAATTCACTCTGAAGCTCTAAAATTGTTAACATCTTATACATGGCCTGGAAATGTTCGAGAGTTGGAAAATGTTATGGAACGCGCTGTCCTGCTTGCTAAACAAGGCGAGATTGGTGTGTCTCATTTCCCCCCCGAATTACAAAACCCTGAGGGTGTAAAGAAAGGGATACTCTCTCTCGAAGCGGTCGAACGACAGCATATTGTGCGAGTTCTTAGGATCGTGAAAGACCTTGATGAAGCTGCTCGGCTATTAAATATTAACCCCACCACACTTTGGCGAAAACGTAAAAAATACGGGATTAAGGACTAATCGGTTTGCATTTTGCAAGGTGTCGTAACTTTGTACCAATAAAGTACTTATCCGCTTTTCTTCTCCCGCTAAATTTTTTTTATTGCAATTTGCACGATTTGCAAATTGATAATCAGCGTGGCACTAAAAAATCCTCTTTTATTGATGTAAAATTTGAGATTTATATCTTTTCGTTTGGTGAATGTGGCACTTGATTTGTGTACTTATATTAAAAAAAAGCATTTGATACCAAAACGATAATCTACATGACGATAAAGTCTAAAACAATACAAGATGGGAAGATCGCAATTATTGAACTAAGGGGTGCATTAATCGGTGATGATCTAACAGACGAATTTCGCGACGAGGTTGCTGATTACATCGAGCAAGGAAATAAATGTATGATATTGAACATGAAGAGAGTGAATTATTTAAATAGCTCAGGTATCGGAGCATTAATTACTGCTCATACAAGTTATCGGAAAATTGGCGGTGAAATAAAACTTATTGGTTTAAGTTCAAATATCCAAAACTTAATGGTTATCACACGCTTGATAGAAGTCTTCGATGCCTATGAGACAATCGAAGAAGCAATAAAAAGTTTTTCAACAAAATAAATATATCTATTATTATCATTAACATTTTAAAGGAGTAATTTTCATGAAACAGTCAACTTTTGTAACGATTGTAATGTTCTTAGCAATCGCAGTCAGTGTTGTAATTTGGTGGTTTATACTTGGTAGCCCCGATAATTTTTTTGATGGAACAAATCGAATGAGACCAAATAACCTAATGGGTATGGTATTCACAGGCGGTTACGTTGTCCCTTCGTTGATAGCTACTTCTATCATAGTTATTACATTTATTATTGAACGAACATTATCGCTTCGAAAAGCAAAAGGTCGTGGGGTAATCGCTACTTTCTTAAAGAATGTACAAAAAAATCTTTCTGATGGAAATATCGAGGGAGCAATAAAAGCATGTGATCAACAGCGAGGTTCAATGGCAAATATTATTAAAGCCGGCTTAGAAAGGTATATAGAACTTTCTAAAGAGAGTAAAACATTAGCAGAAAAACAGATGGCAGAGGTTCAAACAGCAATCGAGGAAGCTACCGCACTTGAGATGCCTCTGTTAGAAAAAAACCTGATTATACTTTCTACGATTGCTTCAATTGCGACTATGTTGGGATTATTTGGTACCGTCATCGGAATGATCCGAGCGTTTCAAGCATTAGCCCACGCAGGTGCACCAGATGCGATTCAGCTTTCAATAGGTATCTCTGAAGCTCTTGTTAATACGGCATTAGGAATATTTGCAGCAATCATAGGTATCGTAGGATACAACTTCTTTGTCAATAAAGTTGATGCATACACTTATATGATTGATGAAGCAAGTTTTGATATAGTTCAAACTTTAAAAGTAAAGTAATTATATGCCTAAAATAAAACAACATCGAATCGGTATCTCGATAGATAACACCCCCTTGGTGGATATCGGTTTCTTGTTGTTAACATTTTTTATGTTGACAACACAATTCAAGCCACCAGAAGAGGTTCAAATTATTCTACCGTCGTCGCATTCAAAGTTTTTGCTTCCTGAATCGAATGTTATGATAATTACCCTTAGTAAAGATAGTCGTATATTCCTTGGCTTCGATTCGCAGCATCTAATGGCGAAGTTGTTCGGAGAAGAAAATAAATTAAGGTTAGGAGTAGAAGTAACGACGAAGGATCTGCCGGATTTATTGATTCGGGCACGCATCGCGAATCCGAAACTTCGGACGGTAGTAAAAGGCGACCAAGAAGCAGAATATGGAATAGCTGAGGATGTGATGAACATTCTCCAAAAAACACAAATCACGCGTTTTAATCTAGTAACGGATTTAGAACAGGAATAAGGAGTATAAATTATGGGTATGGTCGATACCAGTGGCCCACGCGGTCACGAACGAAAAAAAGGAAAACGCAAGAAAGCACGTCGGCTTGGGATAAAAATTGATAATACCCCGATGGTCGATATTGCATTTCTCTTGCTGACATTCTTCATGTTGACAACGACCATGACGAAACCGACCACGATGGAAATTAACCTGCCTCCGAGTAATGACGTTAGTGTAGAGGTTGCACAGAGCAATCTCATGACACTCCGTGTGAAAGAAGATGGTACAATGTTTTGGAATATAGGAGTCGAGGATCCTCAAAAAATCGATTTTAAAGATTTGCAGGCATTCTTGGTTCAGAAAAATCAGGAAAATTCCAAGTTGATTACCCTCGTTAAAATTGATCGAAAAGGAAAATATTCGACAATGGTCAACATCATGGACGAGCTAAACATAGCAAATGTAACTCGCTTCAGCATTGCACCGATGCAGGATGCTGATAAGAGAATTTTATCAAAAGTGTCGTAAGGAAAGGAGAGTGAATTATGACAACACAAGCAATAATAGCGACTACGAAATATGGCATGTATGAATGGCGTAAGGTGTACAATAAATACCTCGGAGTTTCCCTTTCAATAGCGATAGCTTTCCATCTGTCGGTTATTGGGACTTACTATTTAGTAGGTTATCTCTCCGAAGAAGATGAACCTATAGTAATGGTGAGACTCACGAAGTACACTGATCTGGGACCTCCGCCATCATTAACAGAAGCTGAAGCAGCACCCGCAGTAGCTGTAAATGTTCCGATTGCAAAACCTACTGTCGGTATTCCGGTACCTGTACCAGATGCTGAGGTGAGTCCTGAACAAACTATCGCTACACAGCAGGAATTATCGGCAATCCAGAGCCCAGTTGTTGCACAGCAAGGTGATGAACAGATTCAAATCGAGCAGGACATTAGAATTGAAGAAGATCCACCGGATTTCGTTCCAGTTGAAAAACAACCAGTGCCAGTAAAGCAAGTAATACCCGAATATCCGGAGATTGCACGCCGTGCTGGTGTTGAAGGAACGGTTTGGGTGAAAATTTTGGTTGATAAAGAAGGTAAGGCGAAGAAAGCTGTGGTTATGAAAAGTGACGCTGAAATCTTCAACGAGCCATCTATCAAAGCGGCACTTCAATATGTTTTCACACCCGCTATGATGAATAACGGACCTGTAGCAGTTTGGGCTGCTATGCCATTTAGATTTAAACTAAATAAATAATTGTGCATTGTGAACGCACAATCGGTTCTTCGAATCATTACGTATATGACTGCCAGTTTGATTCTGATAATCGGGGTTGTTATGCTCACTGGGTATGCGCTTCCAGCAAACGTCCCGGTGAATTTCCGTCTCATTCTTGGTAGCATGATGATTCTCTATGCGATC
>JASEHD010000140.1 GCA_030019075.1 Bacteroidota bacterium | reverse complement strand
GGTGGATTTTCTGGTAATTCACTGACAAGTGCCTTCATCAAATCTTCGGTACCTTGAAGATTTAATGCAGATATCGGAAAGATTTCTTTAAATGGATATTTCTCTGAGTAAAATGCTATGATAGGTAAAATATTTTGTTTTTTAATCAAATCAATTTTATTGATAAGTAAAAACACAGGTTTCTTAATTTTATTTAACCATCTCAAATAGTCCGCATCGGTAAAATCTTTACCAATTTTTGGATTTGTTGAATCGATAATAAAGAGAACAATATCAGCATCGTTCAAAGCTGAATGTGCCGAGCTAAGCATCGCTTCGTGTAATAGATATTTAGGTTTCAATAAACCGGGTGTATCAAGAAAGATAATTTGATATTGTTCGGTTGATATTATACCAAGGATTTTATGACGTGTTGTTTGTGGTTTATTAGTAACAGCGGAAATTTTCTGACCTATTAGCGAATTCATCAATGTCGATTTACCAACGTTTGGCACGCCAATGATTGCTACGTACCCTGAACGAAAGTTACCAATCATATTCATGAGGGGACTTCTATAAACATCAGACTTATATTTTTTAAACGCAAAGATCGTAAAGGAACGCTAAGTACGCTAAGATATTTTGAGTTTTTAGAAGTCCCCATGATTATTTCCCATGGCATTGTTTATATTTCTTCCCACTTCCACAATGGCATGGGTCATTTCTGCCGATTTTTTCGCCGACATGAATTGGCTGCGGTTTCCCTGCTTTTGCTGCTTCTGATCGATCACGATGCTGAGCAGATTCTTGACTGTGAGCCGGTCCGCGATCTGCGTGCAGCCCCATTCCGAGTGATGAATCATGTGTCAGCATCATCTGCTGAGGACGAGGTACCCTTGGCTGGCGGCGTACTGGCATTCCCTGCGTTGGTTGTGGGAAAAGTTTAAAGACTAAATTCAATGTCTCGTTTCTGATGAGATCGAGTAATTCAACAAACATTCTAAAAGCTTCTGTTTTATATTCAACGATCGGATCTTTTTGTCCATAAGCCCGCAGATGTATTCCTTCTTTCAAATCATCCATCTCGCGTAGATGATCCTTCCATTTTTCATCAATGACTTGCAATGAAACCATTTTTTCCAACATCGCCATGTTCTCGGCGGAAATCCGTTCTTCCTTACGTTTATAAAATTCAATTGCAGCTTTAAATACTTCTTCTTTAACACCATCTTCACCAATATTTTGCCATCGTTGTGGTTCAATATTGAAATCTACGAGAAAATTGGTTCGCAATGTTTCTCTTAGTCCATCTATCTCACCTTCTTTATAATATTTTTCGACTGTTTCGCTGATCATCTCACGAAGCATTTCAAAAATATCTTCACGCAATCGTTCACCAAGCAGAGCATGACGGCGCCGCGAATATATTACTTCACGCTGCTGGTTCATCACGTTGTCATATTCGAGCAATCGTTTTCGGATAGCATAATTATTTTCCTCCACTTTCTTTTGCGCCCTCTGAACAGAGCGGGTAATCATCGGATGTTGAATAACGTCTCCCTCTTTTAATCCGAGGCGCTCCATAATGCCTGCGATACGGGCGCTTCCAAAAAGACGCATTAAGTCGTCTTCGAGTGACAAATAAAATTTTGAGGATCCCGGATCACCCTGTCGACCAGAGCGGCCACGAAGCTGTCGGTCGATACGTCTCGCTTCGTGTCGTTCTGTTCCAACAATATGCAATCCACCAGCATTTGCGATTCCGGGTCCAAGTTTAATATCTGTGCCGCGTCCAGCCATATTGGTTGCAATTGTAACGGCTCCGGGTAATCCGGCATGTGCAACGATTTCAGATTCACGCTGATGGTGTTTCGCATTTAAAACGTTATGCGGAACCCCAACACGTTTTAACATACGACTTAAAGTTTCGGAAACTTCAACGCTTGTTGTTCCCACAAGCACAGGACGATTCTGCTTCCGCATCTCTTCGATTTCAGTAATCACCGCATTATATTTCTCTCGCCTTGTTTTATATATTAAATCGTCCATGTCAAAGCGAATCATATTTTTGTTTGTCGGTACAACTATCACATCGAGTTTATATATATCGAAGAACTCAGATGCTTCTGTTTCAGCAGTACCCGTCATACCTGCAAGTTTTTTATAAAGGCGGAAATAATTTTGGAGCGTGATTGTAGCAAGTGTTTGCATATCCCGCTCAACTTTCACACCTTCCTTAGCTTCGATCGCTTGATGTAAACCATCAGAAAAGCGTCTGCCCGGCAGCATTCTTCCTGTAAATTCATCCACGATCATTATCTTCCCGTCATCAGAAACTACGTACTCATCATCCTTCTCGTAGAGTGAATATGCTCTCAGAAGTTGAGTTACGGTATGAATGCGGTCACTTTTTTCAGCGTAAAGAAGATTTAACTCGTCCTTCTTTTGCTGTTTCTGAGATGGCGACAGTGACGAATCATTTTCAATAACCGCTACTTCAGAACCAACATCGGGTAAGACGAAGAAATCTTTATCGTTCGAGCTGCCTGCAAGAAGTTCTCTTCCTTTTTCAGTGAGATTAATGGTATGATCTTTTTCATTGATTGCATAAAACAGCTCATCATCAATTTCATGCATACGCCGCGACTGATCTCGAAGATATTCCATCTCAGTTTGCTGCATGAGTTGTTTATTTGCAGGTTCGGATAAAACTTTCATTACCCGTTTATGTTTGGGTAATCCCCGATAGGCACGTAAGAGATGAACACCCGCTTCAGTTTCCTTCCCTTGTTCAAGAAACTGCTCAGCTTCAGCAACTATTTTAGTTATAAAATTCCTTTGAGCACTAACTATTTTTTCAACACGTGGTTTCATTTCAGAAAATTTGTGATCCTCAGTCGAAACCGGTCCGCTTATTATCAACGGTGTACGGGCTTCATCTATGAGAACAGAATCAACTTCGTCAACGATAGCGTAGTAAAACTCGCGATGAACAAGATCCTCTGGTGATATTACCATATTATCACGTAAGTAATCGAAACCAAATTCATTATTAGTTCCGTAAGTAATGTCGCACGCATATTGCTTCTTGCGTTGTGCCGAATCCATCTGCTGCTGTATACATCCGACTGTCAAACCTAAGAACTCAAATACCTTTCCCATCCATTGGCTATCACGAAATGCGAGATAATCATTAACTGTTACAAGATGGACACCTCTACCCGGGAGTGCATTGAGGTATAGCGGCATTGTTGCTACAAGTGTTTTACCTTCACCTGTTGCCATCTCGGCGATTTTACCTTCATGCAGTACAACCGCACCGATAAGCTGTACATCAAATGGAACCATCTCCCAAAGGATCTTATGCCCCGTTATTTCCCATGATTGTCCACCTAATCGTCGGCAAGTTTCTTTTACTGCGGCAAATGCCTCCGGCAATATATCATTCAATGTTTCTCGTATCGTTTCATTCAATTGATGTTGTATCTCTTCTATATGTGTGTAAATGTCTGTTCGCTCTTCGAGTGTAAGATTGGTGTCAGTTTTTAACTGTTCTTTTAGATTAATAACCTCCTCTTCGTATTCCTTGATTTCTTCCTTAATCCGCTCTCTAAACTCAACAGTTTTCGCTTTTAACTGATCATCAGATAATTTTTTATATTCTTCAAAATATTGATTAATCTCATCAACTATGGGAAGAATTCGCTTAATATCTTTTTCCGATTTACTGGGGAATATTTTTGAAAGTACCTTAAACATATGCTTTTTGTTAAATATCTCTTTGATTTTGTATCAAATCTAACTATTTTTCAATACGAAAACAAGCATTCATTAAAAGTAAACATATATGCGATTACAAATGGATACAAAATACCTCGTTAAATATTTGCTTCCGTTTTGGTTTTTCTTCACTACCTGTGTTGCTGCCTACCAAATATCTGATTCATTAATCACTGATAACACTCCCAAATCCTTAAAGACACAGATTGATAATATTCTAAAAGATTCTCTCTTAGACCAGTGTTTTTTCGGAATAAAAATTATTTCGTTAGATGATGGAAGGGTGCTTTACGAATTGAATAGCAATAAATTATTCCACCCCGCTTCAAATATGAAATTACTAACAACCGCCACTGCGATCAATACACTAAAACACGGTTACCAATTTAAAACAAAATTATTCACTGACGGTAAGGTTGTAGATAGTGTGCTTCGGGAAAACTTGTACATTATCGGCTCAGGTGATCCACTCCTTGAAACAAATGATTTAGATTCTTTGTCTTTACTTCTCAATATTCAAGGTATAAAAAAGATAAGGGGTGATATAGCCGGGGATGTTAGTCGTTTTGATTCAATTTATTGGGGCAAGGGCTGGATGTGGGACGACGAGCCAGAATCTTACTCAGCTTTTATCACACCTTTAACGGTTAATGGGAATTCAATCAAAATATTTGTCTCACCCGGTAAGAATATTGGAGATCCCCCTTCAATAAAAACAGAACCGGTTACATCATTTACCAAGCTTTTTAATTTTGGTATTACATCGAATGATACACTCATTCCATTATGTCAGGTCACCCGGCAAAGAGGAACGAATAACATCATCATCAATGGGAGATTATCACCTGCTGACGAAATAAAAGAATTCAAGCTGAGCATCTGGAAACCAGAGCTTTATTTTCTTTCTCTCTTGAAAGAACGATTAAAGCTAAGTGGGATTATCGTTGACAGAGACATCACGCTTGATTCAATCCGCCACTGGCGGAAAGAGAGTATTTTCTTAGCTGAAGTATCACACCCTATCGATTCAGTACTGCATCAAATAAACAAAAACAGCGATAACCTCGCTGCTGAAAACCTATTGAAAACAATTTCGGCTGAACATCTTGGCTCATCCGGTTCAGCAGAAAATGGACTGCTTCTCATCAAGAATTATTTAGCAAGCGAAGGAATCGATACATCTAAGATGATATTAGTCGATGGCTCTGGAGTTTCCTGGTATAATGCAATCTCACCTGATGCAATTGTTCAAATTCTACAAAAACAGTACGAGCGGAAAACAACGTTTAAACGTTTCTATGAGAGTCTCGCAATCGCTGGTGTTGATGGGACATTAAAAAACCGTATGAAAGGAACACGAGCTGAAGGGAATGTACACGCAAAAACCGGTTCGCTATTAGGCGTGAGCAATCTTTCGGGATATGTTAAATCGGCAGATGGAAAACTGTTAGCTTTCAGTATATTATGTAATCATTTCCCCGGCGAGAGTAAAATATTAAAAGAAATGCAGGATAAGGTGATAGAATTGCTTTCGAAACTAAAACTAAATAGATAATAATGAAAAAACTTCAACTTCTACCTAAGATTTTAATCGAATGATGTTGGAGTTATTGATATGATAATCAAACTAGATCGTTATCCTACTATTACCGAAATCTCTGTCCATCAATGGTTTCCGGGCGAGTGCATTCTGAAACCCCAAATCACTAATTGGCTACTAACATCTTCTTTACTTCATAATACCTGCCTGCTTTCAATTGATAGAAATACACGCCGCTCGGTAAACCGGTGGCATCAAACTCAACAAACTTATACCCAGCATCTTGCACCTCATCAACCAATGTTCTAACAACTTGGCCAAGTACATTGTAAACTATTAATGTAACTTTTTCATCTTCCGTAAGCGTGTACTGAATTGTTGTTACAGGGTTAAAGGGATTCGGATAATTTTGACTCAATGAATAATTACTTGGAATTGCCGAAGCTGATAAAGAAATATCTATATTATTAAATTGCTGAACCGAAACTATTTTCCCACTTGAAAGATCAATCATTCTCTGAAGCTCAGCCATCCATTGTGGATCGATCCTCATCCCTTTGGATTTTATACCTTCATAAACTTTTTTCATATTTGATATATCACCCAAAAGTAAATATGAATATATCTTTTGTGATTGTGCATAAAGCCAAAGTTCGTTACTTGGTTTCTTTGTAAGAATTCCATCCGCAAGTGCGATAACTCCATTGTAATCCTGTTCAAACATTCTATTAAGTACTCGGTAAATATATGCTTGAGTTTTTATACTCTTGGATGTTGTTGTCTTCTCAGTTTGTTCAAGAAATATTTCCCATGGTTCATCCAAAGCGTAGTTAAATTGTCCACCTGGTCCTATAAATGGTAATAACATCGGCAGTACATAATCTGCACTATCCGGATTTTCTATGATTACTCTCTTGAGATATTTTATCAGATGGATAATCCTCGATGAGTCATCCGATGATGATATGTTACTGGAAATATCAGAAACATTTTCTACCGGCAATTCACCAGATGATGCCATCATAGTTGTCTGACTGCACAATGGATAATCTCGGTATACTATTCCACTTCCAAGAAATTTTTCTGGAGGAACGGTACAACTTGGCGGGTCTCCCCAGTATGTAAGATGTGCGTAAATAGGATTAGCATGATTCCATATCCAGTCATCACCGCCGGAAATAGAATTATAACCGCCAGATTCCTGCCACTCCCACGAACACGGCGGTTCACAACCAGGTGCAGGTTTATTCAAACTCATTATTGAACTCGAATAATGATCACACTCACATACAAGAGCTTTGTAACCAATAAATAAATTTGCATTATCTTTCGACCATACCTGACGAATGGTATTATTTTTCACAGTATTCCCACCGGCACTATAACCATTCGGACTAAAATAAACATTTGAACCAGATTGATCTACCCAAATACCATAACTTCCATTTAATTGGAGTAATGTACTACCCATGTAAACATAACCGTTCCCTACATAAAAACCACCAGAGATGTTATTTTGGATCTGAGTGTTAGATTCTAAAGATGCCCAAGAATTTACTACTGCTAAACCCCATTGATTATTTTTTATTATTGTTCCAATAAGTCGTAATGCACCATATCCCATTGAATTCATTTCATACACTCCGGTTTGGCTGCAATTTCGAATATTACAATTTTCTATAATCGTTCCTTGGGTACTAGATAGGATTATACCATAAGTTGCGTAATTAATCTCACAATATTTTAATGTGTTTGGCCCACCGTAGAGGTAAATGGCATACCAATCTCCAGGGGATGGAGTGGCACTGGCTGATGTGATTGTAACATGGTTCGTTGAGGTGCCGGATGTTTTAAATTCTCCATAAGATGTGATCATGCCTGTGCCTGGTGCAGAAAATTTGAGTGTCTTTCCAGCTTCAACCTCAAAATATTGACCGGAGTTAACAGTAAAATTTCCAGCAATCGTAACTATTGAAGGATTAGAGAGAAGAATCTTGGAATTCGCTTGAGAACCTCCAGATGTAAAGTCCGGAGCTTGATAAATTTTTCCTGCTTTATCACCAGTTTCCAAGGTACGACGCCAAGTTTTCTCCCACCATTTTGTTGCGTTGTAATCTGTATACCTCAATGTGTACATTGAAAATGCGGCACTTACATGTCCCAACCCAACACCGTGGCCAAGTTCATGAGCTGCGACATCTTCTAGATCGACAGGCCCAATGCTTTGGGAGCAATTATAAGGACTGGTGTATGTAGGATAGCTTACTGGGTAGTTTACACTTGTATTCCACCGAAGTGTTCTGTAAGTTCCACAGTTATAACCTTTACTCAAGTTGACCGTTTTTAAGCGGCAAGTAAGCATTCTCTAAATTGTTCGAC
>JASEHD010000013.1 GCA_030019075.1 Bacteroidota bacterium | reverse complement strand
ATTATTGCTTTCTTTTTGTCTGAGTCTATCTTTGGTTTTCTTCCCGGTCTACTGGCGTCTTTCATAATACTTTTGACTCCACCCGAAGCATATCTTTTTTCCCATAGATAGATGGTATTCCGGTTAATGTTTAGTTCTTTTGATATTTTTGTTTTCTTTATTCCTTCTGATAACTTGATGAGGATTTTTGCACGAAACACCACTTTCTGTTTTGTGTTTCTTCCTTTTATGAGTTTTTGTAATTCTTGTCTTTCCGTTTCATGTAGTTTCATTGGTATCCTTTTTTATTGTTGATACCAATATACTAAATTATTTTATTAATGTCTACTTATCTATGGGACGTTACACTAGTGATGGTGCAGGATCATTCTTCGACTATACAACAGTAAAATACACCTCAGCAGGTATTCAACTATGGGTAGCACGATATAATGGCACTGGAAATTTCAATGATTTCGCGACAGCCATTGCTATTGATAGCTCTGGTAATGTTTATGTTACTGGATATAGCTATAATTCAGGAACATCTGAAGACTATACTACAATTAAGTACACATCATTAGGAAATGAAGAATGGGTAGCACGATATAATGGACCCGGGAATGGTTCCGATATACCAACTGCCATTACTGTTGACATCCATGATAATGTGCTTGTAACTGGATACAGTCATGGTTTGAGTACATCTGAAGACTATGCCACAATTAAGTACACATCATCAGGAAATGAAGAATGGGTAGCACGATATGATGGACCTGGAAATGCTTACGACGTTGCCAAAGCTATCGCTGTTGATGGCTTGGAGAATGTATATGTTACCGGATATTGCTGGGGTTCTGAAGCAACCGTAGACTTTGCTACTGTGAAATATACTCCTTTGGGTATTCAAGCGTGGGTCGCATTTTATGATGGAGCCCATAATTACAACGACTTTGCTCAAGGAATTACAATAGACAATTTTCAGAATATATATGTAACTGGATATAGTGATAGTTTAGGTAATAACAGCAACTATGTCACCCTGAAGTACACTTCAGAAGGTACTCAAGAGTGGGCAGTACGATATTGTGGGTCTAACAATTCTAATAATATTGCGAAAGCCATCACTCACGACCGTTTTGGTAATATATACGTAACCGGCCATAGTGAGTGCCCGAGAACATCTTATGACATTGTAACAATAAAATACACATCACAGGGTGATCAAACATGGATTACAAAACATTATGGATCCCACAACTCTGCTGAAATAGCAAGAGCAATTGCTATTGATACACTTAATAATGTATATGTAACGGGATCATCTACATTAGGTAATGGAAGCCATTATAACACTTTCAAGTTTGGGCAATCAATTTTGTACCCTTTATTTCAAGGATGGAATCTTGTATCACTACCTAAAAATGTTCAAAATCCTTCTCGAGATATCATTTTTCCATCTGCGAGTTCTAAACTCTTTGAGTTTGCAGGTATATATTTAGCACGTGAATCGTTGGATGTTGGTAAAGGATACTGGTTGAAACTCCCAAGTAAAGTGTGCTTAAAAATCGATGGTAAAACAATCCCAATGGATACGATTGATGTATTAGAAGGTTGGAATCTCATCGGCTCACTTACTTACCCAATCGGTGTTGAGAACATTATCTCTGATCCTGGTGGTATTATCACATCTCAGTTCTTTGGTTATAATGGAAGTTATCAACAAGTCGATATAATCGAACCAACAAAGGGTTACTGGGTAAAAGTAAATCAGCCGGGACAGCTGATACTATCCTCATCATCTATATCCACCGCAGCAGCCCGCATAAAAATAAGACCGACAAGTGAGATGCCGCCTCAAGCCCCTGATTTGCCTGACGTCGATATTATAGCGTCAAATATTCCTGATCGATTTGCACTCGAACAAAATTATCCAAATCCGTTTAATCCTTCCACAGAAATCAGATACCAGATGCCAGAATCCAGATGGGTAACTCTAATAGTGTACAACGTTCTCGGGCAAGTAGTAGCAACATTGGTTGATGGGATGCAAGATGCAGGATACAAGTCGGTGGAATGGAATGCAAGCGGGGTACCGAGCGGTATCTACTTCTCTCAAATAAAAGTGGGATCGTTCATCGAAACAAAAAAGCTCCTCTTGTTGAGATAACCATTTAACTTCCCGAAAGTTTTAGAGATCGGCTACGGCAGGAACTTTCGGGAAGTTCTCACCCGGAATTAAAAAGGGTTCCTCATGACTTAAGAAATCCTTCAATTCAAATGAATATTTTCAAATTATTCTTTCGGCTGTTCAACCGTTCCGGTTGGAACTTCCTTCTTTGCTTTTTTCTCTTTCTTTACCTTCGTTTTGTCAGCAGGTTTCTTAGGTTCTTGTCCGGTATTGAAATCTACCAGTTCGAGTACTGCAACCTCAGCACCATCACCGTATCGTTGACCAAGTTTCACAACCCGTGTATAACCACCCTGCCGCGCTGCGACTTTCGGGGCAATCTCCTTAAATAATTCTTTCACTACTTCACGATCTTTAATGTATCGTGAAATCATTCTTCGGGCATGAATATTTTTTTTCTCACCTTCATTAGCAACAGCATTCTTTGCACGCGTGATTAATCGTTCCACATACACCCGTGCTTCTTTAGCTTTAGCCAATGTGGTTTTAATTTTTTTATTTCGTAATAACGCAGTCGCCAATGCTATCAGTGTTGCTTTTTTATGGCTTGCCGTTCTTTTAAGTTTTCTTCCAGATTTTCTGTGTCGCATTTAATATTCCTAAGGGATAAGTATTATTCGTTGCTTTCACGCAGATATTTTTCAACATCCATACCGAATCTAAGACCGAATTGCTCTATTATTTCTGATAATTCTGCGAGAGATTTTCTACCAAAATTTTTAAACTTTAACAGCTCAGGTTCATCGCGTCGGACAAGCTCTGCGATCGTTTTTATATTAGCTGCTTTCAGGCAATTATGAGAACGAACCGAAAGTTCCAACTCATCAACAGACATTTGCAATATTTTACGGATGCGTGCAAATTCTGAATCTTTTTCAAGAAGTTCTTCCTGCGACTCGGCATCAACATTAAAACTTAAAAATAGCTGGATGTGATCTCGTAGAATCACCGCTGCCTGAGCGAGTGTATCGTCAGGTGCGATAGAACCGTCAGTCTCGATCTCGATTATTAATTTTTCATAATCCGTTTTTTGACCTACACGGGTAGATTCAACAAAATAACGGACATTTTTTACCGGTGTAAAAATGGAGTCAATTGTGATCACGTCCGTTGATTGATCGGCTAATTTATTTTCTTCAGCGGTAACATATCCTTTACCTCTGCCAATTCGCAGCTCAAGTTCGAATTCAGCATCTGCGTTCAGTGTCGCGATATGTTGAGATGGATTTAAGATTTCAATCTCCGGATTGGCTTTTTGAATATCAGCCGCGGTGAAACCTTTTGGTCCTTTCACCTGAACTACAACACGGTTTAGTTTCTTGTTAATCAACTTTAACCGTACAGTTTTCAAGTTCAGAATGATTTCAGAAACATCCTCGACTACCCCAGGGAGCGTAGAAAATTCGTGAAGAATACCTTCGATCCGAATCGCCGTGAATGCGGTCCCCGGAAGTGAGGAAAGCAGTACCCTTCGGAATGCATTTCCGATGGTAACCCCATATCCTTTTTCTAATGGTTGTAAAATAAACCTGCCAAACGTGTTCGAATAACTCGCTTCATCAAGCTGAACTTTTTCTGGCATTTGAAAATTGGTTGCTAGCATAATTCTTTCTCCCACCTATTTATTTATGGAAAAATTGTTCAATAAATACTGGGTGTATTGTTAGTTGTTATTTAGAATAAAGCTCAACTACAAGCTGTTCGTTTGCGTTGAGTGGTATATCAGCTCTTTCTGGAACATTTAAAAGCGTGCCTGTCATCGTTCCTTTATCAAGACTAAGCCAAGGCAGTATCGCGCTATCTTTCATCCGTTTCATAGATGAATGGATAATTTCAAGTTTCTTACTTTTATCTATTACCTGAACCGTATCACCGGCTTTTAATAAGTACGATGGGATATTAACGGTTTTCTTATTGACCATGAAATGACAATGAGTTACCATCTGTCGGCTTGCTTTTCTTGAAGGAGCAAATCCGAGGCGATAGACAACATTATCGAGACGTCGTTCGAGTAATTTGATAAGATTTTCGCCCGTGCGTCCCGATTGACTCAATGCTTTTTCAAAATAATTATGGAATTGAACTTCCTGAAGTCCATACATGCGCCGGATCTTTTGCTTCTCACGGAGTTGTACTCCGTACTCAGAGATTTTCCGGCGCTTTGTTTGCCCATGTGCACCGGGCGGATACGCTCTCCGTTCAACGGGGCATTTTTCGGTAAAACATTTAGTGCCTTTTAAAAATAATTTTTGCCGCTCCCGTCGACATAATCTACAACTTGCTTCGATATAACGTCCCATAGTTTCCTTACAATTTATAATAACATTTAATTTATACGCGCCGACGTTTAGGCGGCCTACATCCGTTATGAGGAATCGGTGTAATATCCCGGATACTCAATATCTCCAGACCAACTGTCTGAAGCGAACGCACCCCGGCTTCACGTCCTGAACCAGGACCTTTTACAAATACGTCAACTTTTCGTAATCCGAGGTCATAAGCTTCTTTCGCTGCCGCTTCTGCTGTAACCTGAGCAGCAAAGGGTGTATTTTTTCTTGATCCTTTGAATCCGTTCCGCCCGGCAGAAGACCAACTGATAACGTTTCCGTACACGTCAGTGATTGTTACTATCACATTATTGAATGTGGCTTTTAAAAATGCTTTGCCGGTAACATCCACTTGAATTCTTTTCTTTTTCTTTGCAGCCGTTTGGGTGGCTGTACCCGATCCTTGTTTTGCCATTCGTCTTATCTTTCAAAAATTATTTCTTGGCGGCTACTTTTTTCTTGCCGGCAACTGTTTTGCGTTTACCTTTACGTGTCCGGGCATTTGTTCGCGTCCGCTGCCCGCGTACAGGTAAACCCTTTCGATGACGGAGACCGCGATATGAATTAATGTCCATCAAACGTTTTATGTTCATCTGGGTCTCTGTTCGTACTGAACCCTCAGTTTTATATTCGGATGTAATTATCGAACGTATTTTTGCAACTTCATCGTCTGATAACTCGCTTATCCGTTTTTCATAGCTTATTCCAGCCTGACTTAGGATTTTCTGCGCACTTGACCTTCCGATCCCATAAATATATGTCAGCCCAATTTCCGAACGTTTATTCTTCGGTAAATCTATACCTGCTATACGAGCCACTTCCTATAATCCTTTCAAGTAAAAACTAAATATTTTATCCTTGACGTTGTTTGTGTTTTGGATTTTTACATATAACACGAACAACACCATTTCTTCTGATAATTTTGCAATTTTCACATAATTTTTTTACTGACGAACGAACTTTCATATTTACTCCATTTACTTGTATCGGTACGTGATACGACCTTTTGTGAGATCGTATGGCGACATCTCGACCGTTACTTTATCACCTACAAGAATTTTTATATAATGCAAACGCATTTTACCTGAAATGACGGCTAAAATTTCATGCCCATTATCTAACTTTACTCGGAACATAGCATTAGGCAGTGTATCGGTAATTACACCATCCATTATAATCGGTCCTTGTTTAGCCATTCATCTCTTTAGTTTGTTAGGATTTCAGGTTTATTATCTGTTATTAATACCGTATGTTCAAAATGTGCTGACGGTAATCCATCGGCGGTTCTGACTGTCCAACCATCTCCGTCAATTCTGACAGAATAAGTTCCAAAATTCACCATCGGCTCGATAGCCAGCGTCATTCCTTTTTGAAGAATCATACCTGTGCCAGCTTCACCATAATTCGGTATGGCAGGTTCTTCGTGTAGATATCGACCAACCCCGTGACCTACTAAATCTCGCACAACAGAGAATCCTTCTTTTTCTACAAACGATTGAATCGCGGCAGAAATATCGTGTACATGGCTGCCTGCATGTGCCCGTTCGATTCCAATGAATAATGCTTCTTCACTTATTTTTAACAAACGATCTTTTTCCTTTGAAATTTTTCCAACCGGAAATGTCCATGCACCATCGCCGAAATAATTATTTTTTTTTACACCAACGTCTATCGCAATTATTTCACCGGCTTGCAGCTTCCGGTTTCCGGGAATCCCATGTACTACCACGTCATTGATAGATGTACACAAACTCGCCGGGAATAAATTCTTTTTATCATCACCGTAACCTTTGAACGCAGGTTCTGCACCTTGCGAACGAATGTATTCTTCCGTAAACTCGTCTAATTCTTTTGTCGATATTCCTTCTTTAATCATCAGTTTTAATAAACGAAGAACCTCTGAAACAATCCTGCAACTTTCGTGTATTAATTCTATTTCTTTTGGCGATTTGATCGTCGCTTTTGGCATGTTGTTCTATTTTCCTAATATCAACGCACCTAAAAAGATTACCGGCGACCCTTGATCTTTCCACTTTTCATAAACCCATCATAGTGACGCATTAATAGATGTGATTCAATTTGTTGGAGAGTATCCAATCCAACACCTACGACAATTAACAAACTTGTACCACCAAAAAAACTTGCAAGATTTGATGTTACACCTAAACGCATCATGAAAGCTGGCAAAATCGCAACAATTGCTAAAAATATCGAACCCGGTAATGTAATCTTTGTCAATATATTGTCAATAAAATCTGATGTATTTTTCCCCGGTCGAATCCCTGGAATAAATCCGCCTTGTTTCTGCATATTTTCTGCGACATCTTTTGGATTAAATGCAACCGCAGTGTAAAAATATGTGAAGAAAATAATCATCAAAGCAAAGATTATAGAATATGTAAAAGATGTATAGTCGAAATAACCTGCAATGCCCTGCATGAAGTCGCTTTCAGGGAAGAAAGTTAAAATTGTATTTGGAATGAACATGATAGCTTGAGCAAAAATAATCGGCATGACACCAGCGGTATTGACACGAATGGGAATATATTGTGTTACACCGCCATAAATTTTTCGACCAACAACACGCTTCGCATACTGAACGGGTATCCGCCTCGTTGCTTGTGTAACTGCTACAATACCAGCAACAATAAGAACCATTAAACCAATCACGATTAATTCAACGATCAGACTACGAGCTCCTGAGCTAACCAGTTGATATTCATCCAGGATTGCATGGGGAAATCGTGCGATGATACCGATGAATATAATCAACGATATCCCGTTTCCAATACCTCGCTCTGTGATTTGCTCTCCCAGCCACATCGTGAATATTGTTCCGGCTGTTAAAACGATAATTGTTGAAAACTGAAAACCAAAACCCTGCACCTCAAGTGGAACGATGGGAATACCTCCTGCATTTAAACTTAATAGCTGAACGCTAACACCCCATGCCTGAAGCAAGGAGATCAATACCGTACCGTACCGGGTCAGTTGTGTAATTTTTTTCCTGCCCTCTTCACCTTCCTTCGACAACTTTTGGAAATAAGGGACGACCGCTCCGAGTAACTGTATTATAATTGACGCGCTGATGTATGGCATTATACCGAGTGCTAAAATAGCGGCATTGCTAAACGCACCACCTACAAACAAATCGTATAGACCAAACAATGTATTCGATGCTTGATTGCGCATCGCATCGGCTAATACCGCCGCATCAACACCCGGCAGTGTAATATGAGAACCAAAACGAACAACAATTAACAGTCCGGCAGTAAAAATAATTCTCTGCCGTAGTTCCTGGATTTTAAAAATGTTTCGAAAACTTTCGCTGAGTCTTGCCATTATAATTTATTTTGTTAACTGTGAAATTGTAATCGCTTTTCCACCAGCATTCTCGATTTTCTGTATCGCAGATTTACTGAACGAATGAGCTGATATCTCAAGCTTTGCTTTTAGATCGCCATTCCCTAAGATTTTAACTAACTTATTTTTCTTGCGTAATATACCCATATTATATAAATCGTCCGGATTTACTTTTCCTTCTGAAATTTTTCCTTCAACAGAGAATTTTTCTAATGTTGATATATTCACAACTTGATATTCGATTCTGAACGGATTATGAAATCCAAATTTGGGGACACGTCTCACCAGAGGCATCTGACCGCCTTCGAACCACGGTCGATAATGTGTTCCTGCCCTTGCACCTTCTCCTTTATGACCGCGTGTGGCTGTTCCTCCATGTCCTGATCCTTGTCCACGACCAATCCGCTTCACCCGTTTCCTTGCACCTTCTGCGAAGTGTAAATTACTTAATATATCTTGTCCCATATTTTCTATTTCACCTCCTCCACCTTTACAAGGTATTTAACTTTCGAAATCATACCTCTTATCTGCGGAGTATCATTCTTTACTACAGAATAATGTGGTCTGCCAAGTCCAAGTGCTGTTATAGTAGCTTTATGTGCCTTTAAGCAATGGATCTGACTGACAACCTGAGTTATTTTAATTTGTTTTGCCATAATATTACTTTAATTCATTGGTGCAGCTGTTGGTGTACCGAATAATTCATTTAAAGATATTGACCGACGTGCTGCCATTGTCGTTGCATCGGTCAGACTTAACAGCGCTTTAATTGTAGCTTTAACAACGTTATGAGGATTCGATGAACCAATTGACTTGGTGAGAACATCCTTCACACCGGCTGATTCTAATACAGCGCGGACACCACCTCCGGCGATTAATCCCGTACCCGGAGATGCAGGTTTGAGCAAAACCTTAGAGGCACCATACTTTGCTATAACCATATGAGGTATCGTACCTTTATTAATGGATACCTTGTGCACATTTTTCTTTGCATCATCGATTCCTTTGGAGATTGCATCCTGAACTTCGTTTGCTTTTCCTAATCCGGCTCCGACATGTCCCCTGCCATCGCCTACAACCACGATTGCACTGAAACTAAAACGACGTCCACCTTTGACAACCTTTGCGACTCGGTTGATATAAACGAGTCGGTCTTTTAATTCTAATTCACTTGTTCTTATTTTTAACAAATTTATTGCTCCAGAAATAATTTAAAAAATTTCGCTGCCGGGAGAGGAGTCGAACCTCTACTGACGGCTCCAAAGGCCGCTGTCCTGCCATTAGACGACCCGGCAAATCTTTAATTGAACAGCCGGGATTTGACAAGCTGTTTAAAATTCAAGTCCGGTTTCTCTTGCACCATCTGCGAGTGATTTTACAACTCCATGATATTGATAACCATTCCGATCAAAAACTACCTTCTTGATATTATGCTCGATTGCTTTTTTAGCTATTTCAACACCAACTAATTTAGCAAGATTTTTTTGCCCTTTTACATTCTTAATATTTTCACGAAGCAGTGGTGATAAGGTAGATGCAGCTACCAATGTTTTCGATTCCGTATCGTCAACGATTTGAGCATAAATATGGTGTAAGCTCCGGTATACAGTCAGACGTGGTCTATCGCTAGTACCACGCATTTTCTTTTGAATACACTTTTTTACTTTTAAACGCTTTTCTATTCTTGATTTCTTTATCATATCAATTATCCTGATTTTGCTCCTGCTGTAGCTGCAGCTTTACCGGCTTTCCTTCGGATGTATTCACCTTCATATTTCACACCTTTACCCTTGTATGGCTCGGGCGGTCTGAACGACCTTATTTTTGCTGCAACCTGGCCGATCAGTTGTTTATCAATGCCCGAGATTAAGATGTTTGTTGGTATTGGGACTTCAATCTTAACACCTTCAGGCGCCCCGAAAAGAATCGGATGTGAATAACCGAGTGCAATCTGAATTTTTTTCCCTTTCATTTCAGCCTTATAACCTACACCAACAATCTCCAACTTTCTCACATACCCATCAAAAACACCCTGAATCATATTATTGATGAGTGCGCGCCATGTACCATGAAGTGCTTTTACCTTTTTTTCATCGGATGGTCGGGTAACTATAATTTCATTTTCATTAATCTCGATCCCTAAATTATTTGGGAAATGAGCAAAAAGCTCACCCTTAGGTCCCTTTACTTTCAATTTTCCATCAATTTTTTCAACTACCACACCCTTTTTAAGGGGAATTGGTTTACGTCCTATACGTGACATATTATTCTCTTTTAAATATTACCAAACATTACAAAGAATTTCACCACCTACATTTTGTTGCTTCGCATCCTTATCGGTCATAATACCTTTAGAGGTCGAAATAATCGCAATACCTAAACCATTCAACACCCGCGGGATATCATTGACTGTTTTATAGGCACGACGTCCAGGTTTACTGACTCGCGTAATCCCGGTGATTGCAGAAATACCATCGTTATACCTTAAATTGATTCGGATAATACCCTGTTTCATATCGTTTATCTCTGTGAAACCAGCGATAAATTTCTGTTCGACAAGTAATTTTGTGATCTCTCGCTTCAAATATGAAGCTGGTATATCAACTCGCTTATGATGGGCGCGAATAGAATTACGAATTCGAGTTAAATAATCTGAAATTGGATCTGTTGTATTCATAATTTTATGATGTCCTTACCAGCTTGCTTTTAATATGCCAGGGATTTTTGCATCCAGCGCTAACTTGCGAAAACACAATCGGCAAATTCCAAATTTTCGCATGTACCCACGTGGTCTGCCGCATATACTGCAACGGTTGTGTTGTTGTACTTTATACTTTGGCGTTTTCTTCGCCTTAACTATCATTGCTAATCGAGCCAAATTTTTACTCCTGCTATTCTATTAGTCTGTTAATCAATTTTTGTCTGACGTTTTTCAAAAGGCATTCCAAGCTCTTTAAGAAGCGTATACCCTTCCTGATCTGTGTTTGCGGTAGTAACAAATGTAATATCCATTCCGAACACCTTACTTACTTTATCGACATCAATCTCGGGAAAAATAATATGTTCTTTTACGCCAACAGTATAACTTCCGCGTCCATCGAATGATTTGTCGGAAAATCCTCGAAAATCCCGAATACGTGGAACCGCTACGCTTATGAAGCGATCCATGAATTCAAACATTCGTCTATCGTGCAGTGTTACCCGAACACCGATTGGCAAACCCTCACGTAACTTAAAATTAGAGATTGCTTTCTTCGCTTTAGTTATAACTGGCTTCTGACCAACTATTATCTCTAAATCTTTCACTACCGAATCGAGAAGTTTTGGGTCCTGCGCCGCCTGTCCAACACCTACGTTTACACATATCTTTTCAAGCTTCGGAACCTGCATAATGTTCTTGTATTTGAACTGATTCATCAGTGTCGGCGTAACATTCTTCTTATAGTAATCAACCAACCGTGGAATCACCCCAACTTCTTGGGTTTTAGCTTGAGGTTGTTTTTGTGTTACCTTTTCTGCTTTTTTTATTTTTTCTTTTCCCATAATTTTTACTCTTTTTTAGAACATCTCTTCACAATTTCTACACACACGCATTGAATGCTTGCGGCCTGAGGTCGTATCTGTTACTGCTTTATGCCCTATGCGTGATGGTTTGTTACACTTTGGACAAATAACCATGACGTTTGAAGCACTTATGGGTGCTTCTTTTTGAATGATTCCTGCCTGAGGATTTTTCTGTGAGCGCCGTGTATGCCGCTTTATGATATTTACACCCTCGATAATGACTCGATAATCATCACGAAATATTTTCAAAACTTTTCCGGTTTTTCCTTTTGCGTTTCCGGATATAACCGTTACGTTATCATTTTTATGAATGTTCATAATAAGTTCATTTTTCCTTACAGTACCTCTGGTGCTAAAGAGATAATTTTCATATAATTTCTATCACGTAACTCGCGAGCTACCGGTCCAAATATGCGAGTTCCTCGTGGTTCGCCTTGAGCGTTTAAAAGAACTGCAGCGTTTTCGTCGAAACGAATAAATGAACCATCTTTCCTTCGTATCTCTTTCTTTGTTCGAACTATTACCGCACGTGATACTTCACCCTTCTTAACCCCTGCACCGGGGATTGCACTTTTTACAGACACTACAATAACATCGCCAACACCGGCATAACGGCGATCATGTCCTCCAAGAACACGTATGCACCGAACTTTTTTTGCTCCGGAATTGTCAGCAACAATGAGATTAGTTTCTTCTTGAATCATAAGATACTCTTACGTTTATTTTGCTTTCTCGACAATTTCAACTAAGCGCCAATGCTTACGACTGCTTAGCGGACGTGTCTCCATAATTTTTACAAGATCGCCAACTCCAGTTTGCTGCATTTCATCATGCACCATTAATTTCGTTGTGCGAACGTAATATTTTTTATAAATTGAATGTGGGACTTTTCTTTCAATCGCAACTATAATGCTCTTCTGCATTTTTCTGCTTACTACACGTCCAAGTCTTATTTTGCGTTGTGTTGTTCTTTCAGACATATTCTTTCTCTATCTGTTTATTTATTTATCGGCGTCGTTTGAATAGAATCTGGACTTTGTTCTTTTTTAATTACTATCTCACGCAGTACAGTTTTCATACGTGCAATATCACGCCGGACAGATCTTATTTTTATCGGACTTTCTAACTGGCTCGTTGCTTTTTGAAACTTTAGATGTACGAAATTCTCTTCCTCATCTTTTATTCGTTTTCGCAATTCTTCTTCTGGTAAATCTCTTACTTCAAAAATTTTCATGGACAATATCCTATCTATCAGTTACCTGTATATGAATGTCGGACGACTAATTTAGTTTTAATCGGAAGTTTATGTGATGCAATAGCCATAGCTTCCTCAGCAATATTACGTTTGATTCCGCCTAATTCAAACATAATCGTTCCTGGCTTTACAACAGCAACCCAGAATTCCGGTGCACCCTTTCCGCTGCCCATGCGCGTTTCGGCAGGTTTTTTCGTTACGGATTTATCCGGAAATATCCGAATCCAAACTCTTCCTTCACGTTTCATCAATCGTGTTAATGCGACACGTGCAGCTTCAATCTGGCGCTGTGTAATCCAAGCAGGTTCAAGGGCTTTTAACCCAAAATCACCAAATGCGATGGTAAAACCACGAGTAGCTTTACCTCTCATGCGCCCCCGCTGGATTTTTCGATATTTAACTCTTTTCGGTAACAACATATTTCAATTGAGAATAAAATTATTTTGAATACTGATCCAGAACTTCACCACGACAAATCCATACTTTCACACCGATTGCACCGTAAATAGTTTGTGCAGTTGCCTGAGCATAGTCGATATCGGCACGCAGAGTGTGAAGCGGGATTCGACCCTCTTTATACTGCTCGGTTCTTGCAATTTCTGCGCCCCCTAACCTGCCACTACACATTACACGGATACCTTCTCCTCCCATTCGCATCGCCGATGTCATTGTCATTTTCATTGCACGTCTGAACGACATCCGTCCTTCAAGTTGTATAGCGATGTTTTCGGCTACTAAGTACGCGTCCAGCTCGGGACGTTTTATTTCATGTATTAAAATTTTTACTTCTTTATTAGTTATATGTTTGAGCTCTTCTTCCAATTGGGTAATTTCTTTACCGCTCCGTCCAATTACTATACCCGGTCTTGATGTATGGATCGTGATAACCGCACGTTTGGGTGTCCGATCAATTAATATTTTTGATATACCTGCTTTCTTGAGCCGGTTCTGTATGTAGCTTCTGACTTTTATGTCTTCCAGAAGTTTTGATGCAAAATCTCTATCGTCGTACCAGTTCGAGTCCCATGTTCGTATGACTCCGAGACGAAAACCAATTGGATGAACTTTTTGTCCCAAGTATTCTCCTATTTCTCTTTCTGTTCTTTATTTAATTGTTTAGTTTTTAAAACTTGTTTCTTTTTCACTTCCTGTCGGGCAACTACTATTGTGAGATGGTTCGAACGTTTTAGCATCCGATATGCACGCCCCATCGGTGCCGGAAGCATTCGCTTCATAGTCGGTCCACCATCAACAAATGCTTTTTTAATGTATAGTGTTTCGGCATCAATACGCCCGCTCTCATCTTTATTTTGTAAATTTGAGATTGCTGAGCGTAATACTTTCTCGGCAATCTTTGATGCATGTTTAGGTGAGAAATGTAATATATTTATTGCTTCAGGAACTGATTTCCCTCTGATCAGATCTATCACCAAGCGCATTTTGCGAGGCGATGAACTTATATACCGATTTATTGATTTTGCTTCTAACATATTTTTATCCTCCACTCGTTGTTGATTCGCTTTTCAATCCCGGATGACCTCGGAAAATACGCGTTGGTGCAAATTCACCAAGCTTATGCCCAACCATACCTTCATGGACGTAAACAGGAATAAATTTATTTCCATTATGTACTGCGAATGTATGTCCGACAAATTCAGGAGTTATGGTCGAAGAACGTGACCATGTTTTTATTACTTTTTTCTGATTTGACCTGACGACCGCTTCAATCTTTTTTTGAAGTTTGGCATCGACATATGGACCTTTTTTTATTGAACGACTCATATTCTCTTTTAAATAATCGATTATTAAACTATATACTATTTCCGTCGTTTTACAATGTACTTATCAGATTTTAATTTCTTATGACGCGTCTTTTTACCTTTTGTATGCCAACCCCATGGTGATACCGGATGTGGGTTCCCTTGCGGGGATTTCCCTTCACCGCCACCATGCGGATGATCAACAGGATTCTGAACAACTCCACGAGATTGTGGGCGGATACCTAACCAACGCGAGCGTCCGGCTTTACCGAGACTAATATTTTCGTGGTCTACGTTACTAACGATTCCTATAGTTGCATGACATTCAACAGGGACATTTCTTATTTCTCCAGAAGGCATTCGCAATTGTGCGAATTTACCTTCCTTCGCCATCAACTGAATCGAGGCACCGGCACTTCTTCCTATCTGGCCGCCTTTCCCTTTTCTAAGCTCAACATTATGTATGAATGTTCCGACTGGAATGTTCGAAATGGGCAGCGAATTTCCATTTTTAATTTCAGCAGTTGGACCTGACGATACTATTTCACCTATTTTCAAACCGTCCGGAGCAAGTATATACCGCTTCTCACCATCTTTAAATTGTACAAGTGCAATTCGTGCGGTGCGATTCGGGTCGTACTCGATTGCAGCAACTTTTGCATCCATTCCGTGTCTACCGCGTTTGAAATCAATGATGCGATAAAATCTTTTATGTCCACCTCCGCGATGTCGTGATGTAATATGTCCGTTCGTGTTTCTTCCGCCTGATCGTTTCAAAGGTTCGATGAGTGATTTTTCGGGTTTCGTTTTTGTAATTTCATCGAACGTTGGAACGGTCATCCATCGTGTTCCGGGCGTATTTGGTTTTAATATTTTAATACCCATATTTACTTTTCTTTATTATCAAACGTTGGTAAAAAGATCTATCTTATCGCCTTCTTTAAGCGTTACAACGGCTTTCTTAAAATGAGAAGTTTTACCTTCGAATCGCCCACGTCGGGTCATCTGTGTTTTTGATTTACCTTTAAAATTCATGGTGCGAACTTTTGTTACAGTAACTTTAAATTTATTTTCGATTGCTTTTGCAATTTCAATTTTGTTAGCGTTCAGCTTAACTTCGAAAGCGTACACACCTTTGTCTTGAAGATTCGAAATCTTCTCGGTTACGATCGGACGATATATTATGCCGGTCATGGCTTCTTCTTTTCTTTAAATGATTTTACTAAAACTTCTATTGCACTTTTTTGTATTAAGAGCATTTTATTATTCAAGATCTCATAAGTGGAAGCTTTAGAAGCTTCGAGAATATTCAATGTCGGGATATTACGACCAGCTTTCCAAATCGACTGCTCTGTTTTAGGAACGAGTAACAACGTTTTCTTCTTGGATAGTTCGAGTGCATTTAGAATCGATTGCATCTCTTTTGTCCTTGGAATATCAAAAGAAAAATCTTCTATAATTTTGATAGCAGTCTCTTTCGCTTTGTAGCTCAAAGCAGATTTTCGCGCTAATTGCTTTACCTGCTGAGGAAGCTTTCTTGAATAATCACGCGGTACAGGACCAAAAATCGTCCCGCCACCTTTCCACAATGGTGATCGGACAGCACCAATCCTCGCCCGACCAGTGTGTTTCTGCTTCCATAACTTCTTACCACTACCACTTACCTCACCGTAGGTTTTTGTTTTATGTGTACCCTGTCTTTGATTGGCAAGGTAGGTTGTAACGGATTGATATATCGCATGGTCGTTCGGCTTAATTTCGAAGATACCGGGCGCGAGAGTAATTTTCTCGCCGCTCAATGTGCCATCTTTTTTATATACTTCAAGTTCCATAATTTTATTGTCTTATTTTATTTCTTTCAGAATCTCGACATAGCTATTATTAAATCCTGGTACTGAGCCGCTAATCAATACGAGGTTGGACTCTGGAATAATTTGCACCACACGCAGATTTTTTACTGTGATTTGCTCACCACCCATCCGCCCTGCCATTCTTTGACCTTTGAATACCCTTGAAGGATATGAACTTGAACCAATAGAACCTGGCGCACGTACGCGATCACTTTGCCCATGTGTTTTGGAACCACCACCGAAATGATGACGCTTAACAACACCCTGGAATCCTCGACCTTTTGATGTTCCAGATACAGAAACCTGATCTCCTTTTGAAAAGAGTGTTTCAATTTTGATTTCTGTACCAATCTGGAATTTAGAAATATCAAATGTTCTGAACTCACACATCAATTTCTTGGGTGAGACTCCGGCTTTTTTAAAATGTCCGCTTAATGGTTTATTAACGCGCCGCTCTTTTTTTTCTTCGAATGCGAGCTGTACGGCTTCGTAACCATCTTTTTCTTTTGTTTTAATCTGAGTGACATAACAAGGACCTGCTTCGATAATCGTGCAGGGGATAGATTCCCCTTTATCATCGAAGACACTTGTCATACCAATCTTTTTTCCAAGAATACCACTCATTTTTTATTAACTCGAATAAACAAATTTCATCTTCCCCAGTGTCGACAAACTAAAGACACCGGGATTTAACTGTTATTAAATTTTTATAAATAGAATTAAACTTTAATCTCCACATCGACACCTGCGGGAAGCTCCAGCTTCATCAACGAATCAACCGTCTTGTTTGACGAGTTTAGAATGTCGATTAGGCGCTTATGGGATCGCATCTCGAACTGTTCACGCGATTTTTTATCTACATTTGGTGAGCGCAAAACAGTATAGAGAGTACGTTTTGTCGGTAAAGGAATAGGACCAGAGACGATAGCACCAGTCGATTTGACTGTCTTAATGATTTTCTCGGCTGATTTATCGATCAGCGCATGATCATATGACTTTAATTTTATGCGTATCTTTTGTCCAGCCACTGGTTTTATTCCTTATCCTTTTTTATTGAAGAATTTTCGTTACAACACCGGCACCGACCGTATGTCCGCCTTCACGAATTGCAAATCTTAAACCTTCTTCCATTGCAATCTCGGAAATCAATTCGACAGATAGATTGTCGACGTTATCACCGGGCATAACCATTTCAGTCCCAGTAGGTAATGTTGCAACGCCTGTTACGTCGGTTGTCCGGAAATAAAACTGAGGACGATATCCGGTAAAGAATGGAGTGTGCCGTCCACCTTCTTCTTTCTTAAGAATGTAAACCTGACATGTGAATTTTTTGTGCGGCGTGATACTTCCGGGCTTTGAGACGACCATTCCACGCTCAAGATCATTCTTTTCAACACCACGCAAGAGTAATCCGGCGTTATCACCTGCTTGAACTTCATCAAGTTCTTTACGGAACATCTCAGCACCTGTAATAACCGTCTTTTTATGTGCACCTAAACCAACCACTTCAACCTCGTCACCGACTTTTGCTTTACCACGCTCTACACGACCAGTACCAACCGTACCTCTGCCTGTAATCGAGAAAACGTCTTCGATAGGCATTAAGAATGGTTTATCAATATCACGCTTAGGCAGTGTTATGTAACTATCGACAGCATCCATTAGGTTGAAGATACATTTGAATGCTGGATCATCGATTTTCGAATCTGGAGCTATTGCCCGTTCCATAGCTTTTAATGCACTACCTTGTACGATAGGAATTTCATCGCCTGGGAATTCATATTTTTTCAAGAGATCGCGAAGCTCCATCTCAACCAACTCGATCAACTCAGGATCATCGACCATATCAACCTTATTCAAAAATACGACGACTTTGGGTACGCCTACTTGTCGAGCAAGCAGAATGTGTTCACGTGTCTGAGGCATGGGCCCATCATTGGCGGCGACTACGAGGATAGCTCCATCCATTTGTGCTGCACCGGTGATCATATTCTTGATATAATCTGCGTGACCCGGACAGTCGACGTGCGCATAATGCCGTTTGTCAGTTGCGTACTCAACGTGTGCGACTGCGATAGTGATACCACGTTCACGTTCTTCAGGAGCATTATCAATGCTATCGAAGGTGCGTATTGATGATAATCCTTTCTTGCTCAAAACCATCGTAATCGCAGCGGTAAGGGTCGTCTTACCGTGATCGATGTGACCAATGGTCCCGACGTTTACGTGCGGTTTGTCTCTTGTAAATTTTTCTTTTGCCATATATAAATCTCCTTATAAGCTGAGATGATTTTGTGATTGATTAAATCCTAAACTGTAACTTGTAGATTGCCTTTAACTTTTTCAATAATCTGATCTGAAATGCTTTGTGGTGCTTCTGCATAGTAAGCGAATTGCATTGTATAAATTGCCCTGCCTTGTGTCATTGACCGAAGCTGGGTTGAATAACCAAACATTTCAGAAAGTGGAACTTTTGCTTTAATAACTTGTGCATCTTTACGATTGCTTAATCCTTCGATTTTTCCACGACGTGCGCTTATATCACCCATTACATCACCCATGTAATCTTCCGGAGTGATCACTTCAACATCCATAATTGGCTCGAGGAGAACAGGGTCTGCCTTCTCTGCTGCTTCTTTAAATGCTATTGATCCAGCAATTTTGAATGCCATCTCGGATGAATCTACCTGATGGAATGATCCATCAGTTAATTTTATTTTTACATCGACCATCGGATAACCTGCAAGAACGCCGTTTTGCATAGCTTCGATGATTCCCTGAGAGACTGGTTTGATGTATTCTTTCGGAATCACTCCACCAACGATTGCGTTTTCGAATTCGTAACCTTTTCCTTTTTCGTTAGGGCTGATCTCAATAACAACATGACCATACTGACCACGACCACCGGATTGACGAACAAATTTCGATTCCTGCTCAACCTTTTTGCGGATCGTTTCTCTATATGCAACTTGCGGTTTACCGACATTTGCTTCGACTCTAAATTCTCTTTTCATTCGGTCAATGATGATTTCAAGATGAAGTTCACCCATTCCACTTATAATTGTTTGACCCGTTTCTTCATTTGTGGAAACTATAAACGTCGGGTCCTCGTCCGAAAGTTTTGATAGTGATTCACCCATCTTTTCCTGATCAGCTTTTGTTTTCGGCTCGATCGCAATGGAGATGACAGGTTCGGGAAATTCCATTTTCTCTAAGACGATCGGATCGTCTTCTTCACAAAGAGTATCGCCAGTCTTCGTATGTTTCAATCCGATTACTGCAACGATATCACCTGTATATGCTTCATCAACATCTTCCCTATGATTCGCATGCATCCGGAGTAAGCGCCCAATCCGCTCTTTCTTCCCGGATATCGAGTTATAAACATATGACCCCGCAGCCACTTTTCCTGAATATACACGAATGTATGTCAATTTTCCGACATAAGGATCGGTCATTAATTTGAATGCGAGAGCGCTGAAGTTTTCATTGTCATCAACCTTGCGAACGACATGATCTTTCATGTTCACATGATGTCCTGGAACTTCGCCTTGGAATACATCTAATGGCGATGGTAGAAAATCAACCACTGCATCTAATAAAGCTTGAACCCCTTTATTCTTGAATGCTGAACCGCAAAGAACGGGAATAATGCTAACCTTCAAACATGCACGTCTAAGAACTTTTCTAATTTCATCGGGTGATATTTCTTTCCCTTCAAGATATTTCTCCAATAAAGTATCATCTTTATCAGAAATTGCTTCAAGCATTTTTGTACGATATTCGCATGCTTTCTTTTTAAGTCCTTTTGGAATTTCTATAACATCCCACTCTGTACCTGAACTACTTTCGAGAAAAACATGAGCTTTAAAAGTAATGAGATCAATATATCCGGTAAATAACTCACCTTCACCAAGCGGTATCTGGATCGGTACGGCATTCGCACCAAGCCGTGTTTTCATCATCTCAACAACATTAATGAAATCTGCACCAACACGGTCCATTTTATTCACGAAAGCTAAACGTGGGACAGCATATTTATCAGCTTGCCGCCACACCGTTTCTGATTGAGGTTCGACACCACCAACTGAGCAAAATAATGCAATGGCACCATCTAATACTCTCAATGAACGCTCAACTTCGGCAGTAAAATCAACATGCCCTGGTGTATCAATAATGTTTATTCGATGATCATTCCAAAAACAAGAGGTTGCAGCACTTGTGATTGTAATTCCTCTTTCTTTCTCTTGTTCCATCCAATCCATGGTTGCTGCACCATCATGGACTTCTCCCATCCGATGAAGAATACCAGTGTAAAAAAGAATTCGCTCAGTCGTAGTCGTCTTACCAGCATCAATATGTGCCATGATACCGACATTTCTTGTTCTATTTAATGTGTAAACCCTTGCCATACGTACGTATCTATCTATTCCTCAAAATCATAAAATTATTTATCCATCCTACCATTTAAAATGAGCGAACGCTTTGTTTGCTTCAGCCATTTTATGCGTATCTTCTTTTTTCTTGACTGCATTTCCTTCATTATTAGCAGCCGCTACTAACTCTGCGGCAATTTTTAATGCCATCGATTTATCTTTTCGTTCGGAAGCATAATTAATTAACCAGCGAATTGCAAGCGCAATACTTCTATCTTCCCGGACTTCTGTCGGAACCTGATATGTTGCGCCACCCACACGCCTTGCACGAATTTCGAGTAACGGTTTTACATTATTAATTGCTTTTTTAAAAACATCCAAACCCGGAGTTTCTTTCATCCGCTGCCCTGCCATATCAAATGCTTCATAAACGATCTTACGCGCGGTATTTTTCTTCCCGCATTTCAACACATTATTTACAAAACGAGCTACAAGAAGATCATTATGCTTGGGATCTGGTAAAATTATTCGTTTTGTCGTTCTTTTTTTTCTCATATCTTATTGTTTTGGTTTTTTTGTTCCATATTTTGATCTACCCTGTTTCCTATCAGTAACTCCAGCAGTATCCAATGTTCCTCGGATAATGTGATATCTGACACCGGGTAGGTCTTTAACCCTGCCACCACGAATTAATACAATCGAATGTTCCTGCAAATTATGCCCTTCACCGGGTATATATGCAGTTACTTCGATACTATTAGTTAGCCGAACTCTGGCAACTTTTCTTAATGCCGAATTCGGTTTTTTCGGTGTTGTTGTATAAACCCTTGTGCAAACTCCTCGTTTTTGGGGAGATTGCTGAAGTGCAGGGGCTTTACTTTTCCACGTTACTTTCTCTCTACTAAATCGAATTAGTTGATTTATTGTGGGCAATACGTGTAACTCCTTAAATTATAAAAAGCTTATTAATATATGAAATTCTTTTTAATTAGTCAATATTTATTAATCAGATGCAATCTTTTCTTTTCGCCTTGTCTTTTTTACCTTGACTACTTCTTCCACTTCTTTTTCGATTTCTGCTTCAGGAATTTCTTCATGAGACGTAACAATGATATTTCTGAATTTTTTTAATCCTGTCCCGGTAGGGATTAAGTGTCCCATAATTACGTTTTCTTTCAATCCAAGAAGGTGATCGACTTTTCCTTGAATAGCTGCATCAGTTAAAACTTTTGTTGTTTCTTGGAAAGAGGCGGCAGATATAAAGCTTTCAGTTGATAGCGCAGCTTGTGTTATTCCAAGAAGAATCGGTTCAGCAGTAGCTGGCTCTGTATCACGAAACTCAATTATTTTTTTACTTTTCTTACGCAGTTCAGTATTAACTTCTCTCACCTTCTTCTTCGAAATAATCTGCCCATTTTTTAATTTAGAATCTCCTTTGCTGGTGATAATAACTTGATCTTTCAACATTTCGTTTTCAGCATTCAAACTATGAATATCAACGTAATCGTCTTCAAGGAATTTTGTATCACCAGGATCAATGATACGAACCTTCAACATCATCTGGCGTACTATCACCTCAATATGTTTATCGTTGATTTTCACTCCTTGCATGCGATACACTTCTTGGATCTCATTGACGAGATATTCCTGTGCAGCACCAACACCTTTAATCCTGAGAATATCATGTGGATCAATTGCACCATCAGAGAGACGTTCCCCTGAACGTATCAGGTCGTTAGCTTGAACAAGAACATGCTTCCCCATCGGAATTAGATAATGTCGTTCATCCAATCCATCATGGCTTTGAACAATTATTTCACGAGAACCGCGACGAGATTCTCCAAATTTGATGATTCCATCGATCTCCGATATTATCGCTGGATCCGATGGCCTTCGTGCTTCAAATAGCTCAATCACGCGCGGTAAACCACCTGTAATATCTCGGGTTTTTCCACTATCCCTTGGGATTTTCACCAAAATTGTTCCAGCTTGAATTTTTTCACCTTCACTTACAATCAGATGAGCTCTCGTTGGAACGATATAGCTGGCGAGGATTAGTTCTTCATCATTTTGAATAATTAATGTTGGGCTCTTTGATCGATCTCGCGAATCAATTACGACTTTCTGAATATGCCCTGTTTGTTCATCGGGTTCCTCACGATATGTTGCATTTTCAATCAGGTCGTGGTATTTTACAATGCCTGTATGTTCCGAGATAATAACTGCATTGTAAGGATCGCATTCATATATAATTTCGCCTTTCTTAATAAACATATCATCAATTACTAAAAGTGTTGCACCATATGGTACATCATATTTTGTCAGCATACGATTATCAGAATCTAAGACGTTGACAACTCCACTTCTTCCTAATACTATTGTTCTCGCATCAGCATCAGTTTGCTTTAGAAATTTGATCCCATCGTATCGTATCCTTCCGTCGAATTTTGAAACGATTTGTGATTGTGTGGTGATTAAACTTGCTGTACCACCAGTATGAAAAGTCCTCAATGTTAATTGTGTCCCAGGTTCACCAATTGATTGGGCAGCGATAATGCCAATAGGCTCACCCGGTTCAGCTATGATAGAAGTCGTTAGATTACGTCCATAACATTTAGCACAGATTCCACGCTTTGCTTCGCAAGCTAAGACTGATCGAATCTCAACTGCCTCAATAGATGTGTCAGAAATTGCCAGCGCTTTCATGTCATCAATATCTTCACCTCTTTTAACAATAACTTCTTTCGTTATGGGATCAACAACATCATGAACTGCGACCCGTCCTAAAATACGTTCTGTCAGAGGTTCTTTAATATCTTCACCTTCTTTGAGGGCAGCGGTTAGTACACCTCGGATCGTTCCACAATCTTCAATCGTAATTATAGCATCTTGAGCGACATCAACTAAGCGACGTGTTAAATAACCAGCATCCGCAGTCTTTAATGCGGTATCAGCAAGCCCTTTACGTGCACCATGAGTCGATATAAAATACTCAAGTATGGATAGCCCCTCTCTGAAATTTGAAATGATCGGGTTTTCGATTAATTCACCAGTTGCACCCGAAAGACTTTTCTGTGGTTTCGCCATAAGTCCGCGCATACCAGCTAACTGTCGGACTTGTTCTTTCGAGCCACGCGCACCTGAATCAACCATCATGTAGAGAGAATTAAATCCATCCTTATCATGTTGCAGGGAATCAAATAATCGCTCGGCTACCTTATTTGTTGTCCGAGTCCATATATCTATAACTTTATTATATCTCTCCCCGTTTGTTATGAAACCACGATAATATTGATTCTGGATATTATCAACATCTTTGAATGCTTTTGTGATTATGACATCTTTCTCTTTAGGAATAATGACATCTTCAACACTCACAGATAGTCCAGCTTTGGTTGCATAAAAGAATCCAAGGTCTTTTAGTTTATCAAGAAATTCGGCTGTTCTTACATTACCGCAGGCACGGAATACCAAGAGAACGATTTGTACCAATCTCTTTTTGTTTAATAATTCATTTATAAAACCTATTTCTTTTGGAACGATTTGATTAAATAGAACACGTCCTGTAGTTGTCTCGATCAGATTACTATCTATTCTTGCTTTTATCCGGGCATGTAAACCAATTTTACCCGCATTATAGGCAATGATAACTTCATCTGGTGAAGAAAATATTTTCCCCTCGCCTAAATCCCCTGATTTGGATTTTGTCAAATAATAACATCCTAAAACTTGATCCTGTGTAGGATGTACGATCGGTGAACCATTGGAGGGTGAAAGGATATTATGGCTCGACAACATTAAAATCCGTGCTTCAAGCTGAGCATCATACGATAGCGGTATGTGAACTGCCATTTGATCACCGTCAAAGTCGGCATTGAATGCTGTACACACCATCGGGTGGATCTGGATCGCTTTACCTTCAATAAGAACCGGCTGGAAAGCTTGGATACCGAGACGATGCAGAGTAGGGGCACGATTTAATAATATGGGATGTCCATCTATGATATTTTCAAGAATTTCCCAAACCTCTTGACCTTTTTTGTCAACGAGCTTCTTTGCACTCTTGACCGTTTTAACAAGTCCGCGTTCAATTAACTTTCGGATGATAAATGGTTTGAACAATTCGACTGCCATATCTTTTGGCAAACCGCATTCATGCAATTTTAATTCGGGACAGACAACGATAACAGAACGTCCGGAATAATCAACTCGTTTACCTAATAAATTTTGCCGAAACCTCCCCTGTTTTCCTTTCAGCATATCCGAAAGTGATTTCAGAGCACGATTATTATCTGAGCGCACTGCATTCGCACGTCGCGAATTATCAAACAATGAATCAACGGCTTCTTGTAACATCCGTTTCTCGTTTCGTAAGATCACCTCTGGAGCTTTTATTTCGATCAAACGCTTCAAACGATTATTACGGATAATCACTCTACGATACAGATCATTCAAGTCGGATGTAGCAAAACGACCACCTTCAAGTGGTACCAGTGGTCGCAACTCAGGAGGAATCACGGGGATAACATCCAACACCATCCAATCAGGTTTGTTAAGTGGTCCATTTTCCCGTTCACGGAATGCTTCCACAACCGCTAATCGTTTTAAAATTTCCTGTTTCTTCTGAACTGATGATTCCGTTTTTACTTCCGTGCGAAGCTCTGCAGAAATAACTTCAACATCGACACGCTTTAAAAGATCTTTAACAGCATCACCACCTATTTTCGCAATGAATTTCCTAACATCTGTGTCCTCAAGATGTTGATTTTTTTCCGGCAGCGAGCCAAGAATATCATAATATTGCTCTTCGGAAAGAAGATCTAATTTCTGAAGACCAGTTGTGCCTGGTTGGATGACAACGTATGATTCATAATAGATTACTTTCTCTAAATCTTTGCTGCTTAATCCTAAGCAATTTCCAATCTTTGAAGGCATTGATCGGAAGTACCAGATATGAACAATCGGTACAGCGAGAGAGATATGCCCCATCCTCTCACGACGAACACTTTTTTGAGTAACCTCGACACCACAACGATCACAAATTATTCCCTTGTATCGAATACGTTTGTATTTACCGCAATGGCATTCCCAATCCCTCACGGGACCAAAAATTTTCTCGCAAAATAGTCCATCTTTCTCAGGACGGAACGATCTATAATTTACTGTTTCCGGCTTTGTTACTTCCCCATGCGATCTAGATAATATTAGATCGGATGATGTAAGTGTTATGGTGATTTTTGAAAAACTTTTCTTAATCAGAGTATCATGTGTTGTAAACGCCATAGTATTTCTCCAATCTCTTTCTTTATTCTATCTTTAAATCAAGTCCTAAGCCCATTAATTCACGGACGAGGACATTAAATGATTCTGGGATGTTTGGTTCAGGAAGATTATCTCCTTTAACGATTGATTCATATAGTTTTGCACGTCCATATACATCATCGCTTTTTACGGTTAATATCTCCTGAAGGATATTTGCGGCTCCATAAGCTTCAAGAGCCCAGACTTCCATCTCGCCGAAACGCTGACCGCCGAATTGAGCTTTCCCGCCGAGCGGTTGTTGGGTTATTAATGAATATGGTCCAATCGACCTGGCATGTATCTTATCATCTACCAGGTGTGAAAGTTTCATTATGTAGATTTGCCCCACACTGACGTCTTGGTCAAACTTATCACCGGTGCGTCCATCAAATAGAGTCGCTTTTGAGTTTTTACTCAAACCCGCTTTCCCGAGTTCTGCTTGAACTTCTTCCCATGTAGCTCCATCGAATATTGGTGATGCATACTTTTCCCCGAGTTTCTTCCCAGCCCATCCGAGCGCTGCTTCAAATAATTGACCCAAATTCATACGTGATGGTACACCTAATGGATTTAAGACGATATCAACAGGTGTTCCATCGGCAAGAAACGGCATATCTTCCTGATGAACTATTTTTGCAACAACTCCCTTATTTCCATGTCTACCTGCCATTTTATCGCCAACAGCGAGTTTACGTTTTTTCGCTATATAAACCTTTGCCATCTGAACAATGCCTGAAGGTAGTTCATCCCCAAGCATGATTTTTATCTTTTCATGTTTATAATATTCTTCGATATCATCGCGTTTCTTAAAATAATTCTCATAAATCTTTACAATGGTTACATTCTTTTTCTTGTCTTCTACCCATTCCGATTTATAGTCAAGCTTTTCAACATCCTTCAGGTCAGTGAATGTATCCTTCTTGATCACCATACCTCCACGAAGTATTACATCGCCTGCCATATTCCTGATTGTTAAGGATTTCTCACCATCAAGCAATAGTCCAAGTTTTCTCGTCAGGAAATTATAATTTTCTTGCAATGCCTTCTTTTGGGATTTATCAAGTCCATCGCCGAGCCGTTTATCCTCTTTCTTCGATTCCGAATCTTTTCTCTTCCTGCTAAAAAGTTTTGTCGCTATCACAATGCCTCTCATCCCGGGCGGTGCTTTTAGGGAAGCATCTTTAACATCTCCAGCTTTCTCACCGAAAATGGCTTTGAGTAATTTTTCCTCCGGTGTCGATTCTGTTTCTCCTTTGGGTGTAATTTTACCGATAAGGATATCTCCCTCGACCACTTCAGCGCCAACACGAATAACTCCATTTTCATCTAAATCTTTTACAGCATCTTCACTGACATTCGGAATTTCACGCGTTAATTCTTCCTCCCCGCGCTTCGTGTCTCTGACTTGTAATTCAAATTCTTCAATATGAAGTGATGTGAATACATCATTTGCAACTAAACGCTCATTGATAATGATTGCATCTTCGAAGTTATAACCTCGCCATGGCATAAATGCGACGAGAATGTTTCTTCCTAATGCTAACTCACCCTGGTCAGTTGCACAGCCATCGGCGAGTATTTCTCCCTTCTTTACTTTCTGTCCGGGTTTAACAACAGCCCGTTGATTAATCGAAGTATCTTGATTTGTACGGAAAAATTTTATGAGCTGATATTCAACCCTCTTCTTATCTTCGAAACTAACAATGGCTTCCTGGCTGGTTTCATCGATATCATAATTCACGATAATAGAATTAGCATCGACAAATTCAACAACGCCGTTCCTTTCAGCGACAATCATTGTTCGAGCATCATGCGCAATTTTTTCTTCTAAGCCAGTACCAACAATTGGTGTTTCAGGACGAAGCAGCGGTACTGCCTGCCGTTGCATATTGGAACCCATCAACGCACGATTTGCGTCATCATGCTCAAGGAACGGGATTAATGCGGCGGCGGCGCTTACTATCTGATTGGGTGCGACATCTAAGTATTGGACTTCCTCGGGCCGTAAAATTGGATAATCACTTTGAATCCTCGCTTTCACACGTTCAGTTTGGAATTTACCCTTTTCATCTATTTCTGTAGTCGTTTGCGCGATAGTATGCACGTCTTCTTTTTCGGCAGTCATGAATTCGATCTCTTCGGTAACACGTCCATCGTGAATTTTTCGATATGGTGTTTCAATAAATCCAAATTCATTGACTCTTGCATGAATACACAACGATGATATTAAACCTATATTGGGTCCTTCAGGTGTTTCAATCGGACACAATCGACCATAATGAGTATAATGGACGTCACGTACCTCAAACCCTGCTCTTTCCCTTGTCAATCCACCAGGACCAAGTGCAGACATCCTCCGCTTGTGGGTGATCTCGGCGAGTGGATTTGTTTGATCCATGAATTGGGATAACTGATTAGTCCCAAAGAACGCATTTATAACACTTGTAATCGTACGAGCATTCACTAAATCCTGAGGTGTTAGTCTCTCTTGATCACGTAAACTTAGACGTTCACGGATTGTCCGCGACATCCGAGCAAGCCCTATATTGAATTGCTGCCCAATTTGTTCACCGACTGTCCTGACGCGTCGATTTCCAAGATGATCAATGTCATCTATAGTCTTTCTTCCCTGCTGGAGATCGAGCAAATAATTGATGATACTTATAATATCATCTTTGGTTAATGTTGTGGTGGTAACAGGAATATTCAAACCGAGTTTAGCACTCATCCTGTATCTACCAACATCACCAAGATCGTATCTTTTTTCGTTGAAGAAGAGTCGATCAAATAAATTTTTTGCAGTATCATAATCAGGAGCTTCACCCGAACGTAGCTGTTGATAAATGGTATTCAGAGCTTCTTCATCAGTGCGGGCGGTATCTTTCTGAATCGTATTTGCAATTACTGAACTTTCTCCCACTCCTTCGTATTTTAAAAAGCGTATCTTTTTGATCTCAGATTTTTTTACTTTCTTTAATATATCCTCATCAAAGATTGTATCTTTGTTAATAAAGATTTCGCCTGTTTTCTTATCTACTACATCGCTGCAAACAATACGCCCAAGATAATCTTTCAGATTAATTTTATGCGGGTCTACTTCTTCCACGAGGTTGAAGAGATGGAGAATTTCGTCATCTGAAGAATAACCTATTGCTCGGAGAAGTGTCGTTACCGGGAATTTTTTCTTCCGATCAATATACACATACATAACGTTGCTGATATCGGTTGTGAATTCTACCCACGAGCCGCGCAGAGGAATAATACGTGCTGAATAAATTGACATTCCATTCGGATGGATAGTTTCATCAAAGAAAACACCCGGAGATCGATGAAGTTGACTTACTACAACTCGCTCTGCACCATTTATGATGAATGTTCCCCGATGTGTCATCATAGGCAGGTTACCAAGATAAACTTCTTGCTCCAGTGTATCAGAATAACTCTTCCCATCTTCACTTTTTGTAGACAAACGCATTTTTGCTTTTAACGGTACCGCGTATGTTAATCCACGTTCCTGACACTCGACGACTTGGTATTTAGGTTTTTCAACACTATACTCTACGAATTCAAGTAAATAATTCTCGCGAGCATCGGTTATGGGAAAATTCGTTAGAAAAATCTGTTGCAATCCTCTATTGATTCGTTTTTCTGGAGGAATCTTTGTTTGAAGAAAACTCTCCCAAGATTCCAACTGAACATTTAGCAAATCAGGGGACTCAACAATGGGTGGAATCTTCGAGAAGGATATTCTTCCGTTTGTAATGTTTGTTTGATTTTTCAAGTGTATCACCTCGGATTGTTAATAAAACAAAAATAGCAAACCGATAACCAATATTTCATTGGTTATCGGTATTTTACCTACCACTAACGTTTCCAGAATTAACTTCAATGCTGTTAATTCGTGCCTATTTTAACTCGACTGATGCGCCAGCTTCTTCAAGCTCCTTCACGAGCTTATCAGCTTCATCCTTACTAATATTTTCTTTAACATTTTTTGGCGCACCGTCAACTAAGTCTTTTGCTTCCTTTAAACCAAGACCCGTAGCGGCACGGACAACTTTAATAACGTTAATTTTTTGAGCACCTGCTGCTTTCAGTACAACCGTAAATTCGGTTTGTACTTCTGCTGCCGGAGCCGCTGCGCCACCTGCCGGCATTCCACCCATCATAATTGGTGCTGCTACTGTAACGCCAAACTTCTCCTCAAGAGCTTTCTTCAATTCTGTTGCTTCGAGAAGTGTTAATTTCTCAATTTTTTCAACTATTTCTTGTATGACTGACATTGATTATTTCCTTTTTCTAAATGATTAAACTTTATGCTGCTTTCTTTTTTTCAATTGCATCTATTACAGAGACCAGATCTCTTGCCACTGCATTAATTGCACCAACAACACCCGCGATGGGTGATTGAATGCTGCCAAGAATTCCGGCGATGATTTCGGTGCGTGATAAAAGTTTTGCAACTTCATCAATCTGTTTCCCATCAAAGACCTGTTGTTCTATGATGCAAACCTTCACACCAAGTTTTTGATGTTTATCGCGGAACTTCTTTATGATTTTTGCAGGTGCAACCGGATCATTATAACCGAACACTATTCCAGTATGACCGATAAGTTTCGGTAACACATTATCGTAACCGGTAATACTTTCAAGTGCTTTGCGAACCAAGGTATTCTTCACTACACGATAATCGATATCAGATTTACGGAATTCACGACGTAATTCTGTTACCTGTTCAACCGAGATTCCCGTGAAGTCGGTAAAGTACATACCCTTGGCTTTTTGGATCATCTCCTTTACTTCTGCAATGATCTGTTCTTTTTCAGAACGTTTCATGTGTTTCCTCGTTAATTAAATTTCATCTTCTGAGAAGCTTCCATTAAATGGAACAGAAGATTGTAATTGTTTTATTTTTTGAGTGCGTAAATTTCTTATTTAGCTACAACTATATTTTTATCTATACTAACACCAGGACCCATTGTGCTTGAAATCGATATACTCTTGATATATTGGCCCTTAGCGGTGGCTGGCTTTATCCGCATAACCGTACTTAAGAAGGCATTGATGTTTTCGACTAATTTTTGATTTTCGAAATTTACTTTGCCAATAGATGCATGAAGAATTCCAGCCTTATCAACACGGAATTCTATCTTTCCTGCCTTAACTTCCTTTACAGCTTTACCGATGTCCATGGTAACTGTTCCACTCTTAGGATTCGGCATCAATCCGCGCGGTCCAAGTACTTTACCAAGTTTTCCTACGTCTGCCATCACATCAGGTGCGGCGATGATTACATCAATATCAGCCCATCCTTGTTGGATTTTCTGGAGATAATCCTGGAAACCAACATGATCAGCACCAGCCGCTTTTGCTTCCTCATCCTTCGGTGGTTTCGCTATAACTAACACACGTACTTCCTTTCCAATTCCGTGTGGAAGTGCAACTGTTCCTCGGACCGCTTGATCTGCTTTTTTTGGATCGACACCAAGACGAACAGCTATATCAACAGATTCAACAAATTTTGCTGAAGCCATTTCTTTTACTCGTCCCACAGCATCCTCAATTGAGAATAGTTTGGTCTGATCAATTTTTTTTATCGCTGCGTTATATCGTTTACTATATTTCATTTATTAATCCTTAAATATTGTGGTATAAGCGTCCCGTTCTTAAATTATGTTAGCAGCGGGACTTCCACTGCAAAATTATTCTTCGACTGTAATCCCCATGCTTCGCGCTGTTCCGGCTACCATTTTCATAGCTGCCTCAATATCGTTCGCATTTAAATCGGGCATCTTCATTTCTGCAATTTCACGAACTTGATTTTTAGTTACGTTACCAACTTTAGTCCGATTTGGCTCACCAGAACCTTTTTCCACCTTTGCAGCTTTCGCTAATAAAATTGATGCCGGTGGAGTTTTGGTGATAAATGTGAATGATTTATCTGAAAATACAGTAATAACTACCGGAATAATTAATCCCGATTTCTCTTGTGTTCGTGCATTAAATTGTTTACAGAATTCCATAATGTTCACACCTTTTTGACCCAATGCAGGGCCAATGGGTGGTGCAGGCGTTGCTTGACCTGCCGGAATTTGTAACTTAATGTAGCCAGTCACTTTTTTCATAAAATATTATCCAAATAGATGAGAATTATTTTTCTTTTTCAACTTGATTAAAATCCAATTCAATCGGTGTTCTTCTACCAAATATACTTACCATTACACGCAGTTTCATTTTTTCTTCATTCAAATTCTGAACGATACCTGTAAAGTTATTGAACGGTCCATCGATAACCTTAACTGGTTCGCCAACGTGAAAGGGAACAGCCATCACTTCGATTTCTTTTCGTTCCTCCATCCGCCCAATAAGACGCTTTACTTCTTCAGCGTGCAGAGGTGCAGGTTCGGCACGAGGACCCACAAAACTGAGAACAGATGGTGTATTGAGGATAAGATGTTTCGCCTCTTTATCGAGTATAGCTTCGATTATGATATATCCAGGGAAAAATGTTTTTGTTTTACTTTTTTTCTTTCCTTCTTTGATCTCGAATATTTTTTCTGATGGTACCAGTACCGTAAAGATCTGATCTTCCAGCTTCGAAAGCTTAATCTCATTCTCCATATGTGCTTTCACTTTGTTTTCGTGCCCTGAGTAGGTCCGTACGGCATACCACCGCCTTTGTGCAATTTGCTGTTTCACATCTTCACCATTTAAAGAATCGTCTTCAACACGTTACTGACTATCCAATCAACACTAAAGACAAAGATAATAATAATTCCGCACACGGCTAATACGGTAACAGTCGATTCTCGAAGCTCCTCTTTGCTGGGCCACGTTACTTTTTTCATCTCCTTCACTGTATCAGTGAGGAATTCAATAATTTTTTCCTTCATTTTGTCGTCTGCCTATAATTCATGTTATGATAGATGTTTAGCCGAGCACGTCAGGAGGGACTTGAACCCCCAGCCTGCGGTTTTGGAGACCGCTGCTCTAGCCAATTGAGCTACTGACGTATTAGTCGTTCACTTCGTTTCTTTGTGTTGTGTGTGTTTGTTGCACCACGGACAAAATTTTTTATATTCTACTCTGCCAGATTGCTTTTTTTTGTTCTTGGTTGTAGTGTAATTCCGTCGTTTACAATCAGTACACTCTAAAGTTATAATATCACGCATTTTATAAATTCCATTATTTATTATTACCGAGCTTGCGATCGGGATTGAACCGATGACCTCATCCTTACCAAGGATGTGCTCTACCAACTGAGCTACGCAAGCAATATCTTAATCTCACGCTGAGCGGGCAACTATACTTCGCGATATCGACCAATATTGATATCAGGAGGAGCAACTTTGTCTTGTCGTACTTCTTTCCAATTCTTCAAGAAGTCTCAGTACTTGAGCGGGAGACGGGACTCGGACCCGCGACCAACAGCTTGGAAGGCTGTGACTCTACCAACTGAGTTACTCCCGCAACTTGGTTTAACCTTCACTCGTGGGCAGGGAAGGATTTGAACCTCCGAAGGCATAAGCCGACAGATTTACAGTCTGTTGCAGTAGACCACTTTGCTACCTGCCCAAATTTTTCATCGACCTTCAGATCAGTTTTACAACTCGAAATTTTTTATCCTGAGAAATTGTTCACCTTCTTTACGTCCTGACAACAATTAGAGCTGGCGGTCGGATTTGAACCAACGACCTGCTGATTACAAATCAGCTGCTCTACCAGCTGAGCTACGCCAGCATTCTTAATTCGATTTTTCACTAACTGCTCACCTCATTTTCCGATATATATCTAGACATCTATCGTAATCGGGGTGATCTTACCAACTGAATTATGTCAACGTTGATTATGAAACATTCGTACGGAATGTTACGACAATAGTATGTTCACTATTATTTTGGAATGAGCCAGCACGTGAGCTAAAAAAAATGGCTCAGCCCCACTAAAAATAAAAACCCTTAATATGCTTAAATTGAGGGTTTTTTCGACATTTTATTAATATTTTATAAAAATATTTTTTAATTGAAATTTTTTAGCTTAGTAATATAATGTTTTTTATTTAATAATCAAAGATTTTTCATCTATCGTCAGTTTTTTCTCACTGTTCTTTTTTAATTTTTCTCTTAAAAGAATTGCTTCCCGTATATCTGGTTTTATCTCAAGAGCCCGGTCTAAATATAATTCGGCTTGTTGTTTCTTCCCAACTAAGTTTGAATAAATGGCATTATTCATGTAAGCACGTGCATATAACGATAACAAACCATCGGTATAGATATCATTTTTGTCAGGAATATTGAAATTAAAATCGATCTTTGGCGTCTCATGAGTGAGAGTATCGGTATATAATCTTAATGCAAGACCGGAGGGAACTCTGTTGTAACCACTAAGATATTGTGATTCGATCTCCGCTGTAACATAGATTGGTCGCGTCGATAAATTTTTATCAATGATACTTCGTATTACTTTTGTATAATGATATTCAATAATGTTAGAATTGTAGGGCTCATCGTGTTCAAATTTTTTTAATTCACGTAAGAAAACATCTACTTCAGTTTGTATTTGCATCATCAGCCACGGATAATTATTTCGTAACTGATTGTAGTACCATGAACGGCGCAGCAGTTCTTTATCTATCACAACGACATCGGGACGCACTTTTTCAACCATCTGTAAATAATATGCTGCTGAAATAAAATAATCCCACTGATACGAAATTACAATTCCATCCGGAGCAATCGATTTTAACATATCCAGTGAGTATTCTTCAACAAGGTGATGTTCACTTTTATTTACCTCTTGATAATTAATGTAAATCAAAATTGTAATCGCGACAAAAAGAGTCAGAGTTGCAATTTTGATTACTCTTTTATTTTTTAACCAAATAATCAGTTGATAACTTCCGACTCCCGACCAGAGTGCAATCATGAAATACGCCAACAAAAAATAGGAATCAATATCATGAATATCGTAATTGATAGAATATAACAAGCAAGTCAGAAACAGGAGGAGTGTGAAAACTAACCCCCTTTTAAAATATTTAAAAAGATGCCAAAGACCGGTAAGTGAAAAGAGTAATGGAAAGTAAACAAATTCTCTTGGCAGGGTATCAATAAAATAATTGAATTGTTTAGCGGCGCTTTCAGTGGAAGAGAATATCCAAACACGATATACTTTCCCGCTGAAGTGCCAAAGAAATTTTTCTAGATCAATTGGATTGCCCCAATTCATCAGAGGATGTTGTGAGGCGCGTATAGGTAAATAAAGATAAACTGAGAATCCTATTATAAATGGAATTCCAAGCCACAAGGTTTTTTTTATTACCTGCTGAGAAAATCCATGAACATAGAAATATAGAGAAATAAAAGCCGGGGCAAGTAAGATAGTAGTCATGTGGTTAGTAAATGAAAGCCCAAGTACAAACGCAAACACACACCAATACCGCCATACGCTCTTTGAACTAACGGATTTATCTTTTTCTTCTAACTCCAGATGAGCGGCTTTTGTAAATAAATAAAGTAGAATTGATAAGAATAAAACATGCAAAGAATAGACTTCGACAGATAATGCTTGAGACCAATACGTCTCAGAAAATGCAAGAACGATTGTCCCAAACATAGCTGGAATGAAAACATAGAATAAATAGTACTCAGTAACCGTTGAATTTTTAAATATTTTTCCCTTAGCTCCCCTTTGAAGAGTTTCGCTTATTATCAAAACAAGAAAGCGGAAGAAAAAGAATAATCCAAGAGAACAGAAAAATGCAGACATTAAATTCAACTGATAGATAGTCCGTAATCCAAGCGGTAAGTGTGCGAACACCCAGCCGATCAATGTAAATAACGGATAACCGGTCGGATGAGCAACTCCCAAAGTTGAAGCAACTGCTGCAAGCTCACCACTATCGATGAAGTCAACAGTGGGACACAATGTAAAAACATAGAAAATGAATGATATAATCGAGATTGTGAACCTAAAAATATATTCTGTTGTATGCAGATCTATTTTATCAAATTTATAAGTAATCATGAAATTCAATCGATAATTAATATGTGATGAAAAGTTAGTAAAATTTCAGAGAAAAATCCATTTTCCTCTTTCGATTTGAATTGAACCAAAATATATTTATTTTTAGTGACATTATCGTAAGGATTTTCAGATGAGAACACAAATATACTTCTACACATTAATTCTTTTCTTATTTTTTCCCGGTTTTGCTGTATCACAGATAGATAACACCTTGTACTTGGAGCTTGTTGAAAGTATTCCGATCGAAACCGATCTTGATAATCCCGGAATCCGCAACACATACCAAGTTTGGCTGGAGATGATCGATAATGTCAGAGCATCACTCGACATCGAACAGTTCTACATATCAAATCAAAAAGATGAACCACTTGAAGACATACTGGCTGCAATCATCAAAGCTGCAGAGCGTGGTGTTAAGGTTCGTATCATCGTGGATGCACGAATGTACAAAACGTACCCGGAGACTGTCGATATGCTTGGAAAGCAAAATAATATCACAACAAGGATAATAGATTTCGGGAAACTGACAGGCGGAGTTCAGCACGCTAAGTTTTTTATTATTGATCAACAAGAAATATTCATGGGGAGCCAGAACTTTGATTGGCGTGCACTTAAACATATCCATGAAATTGGTGTTCGGGTCAAACATAGAGAAATCGTCCGATGTTATCAAGATATTTTCGATCTCGATTGGCAACTTACAGAAAATAATGACCCATCCGAGATAAGCAAACTTATACAATTTCAAAATTACCAATTACCTGCAACATTGCATGTGAACGATGGAGAACAGTATAAGATCACACCAACAATGAGTCCAAAAGGATTAATTTTAGATTCAACGTTATGGGACGAAAAGCAGATCGTCGATATGATAGAGGATGCAAAGAACGAAATCGTATGCCAATTCCTTACCTACTCACCCGCAGGTAGAGGTAAAACTTTATATCCTGTGCTCGATAATGCACTTCGCCGCGCTGCCGTTAGGGGCGTAAACGTGAAGATGATTGTTTCAGATTGGGCAAAAGACCATCCAACAGTTGATCATCTGAAAAGTCTTTCGCTTGTCCCGAACATCCAAATAAAATTCAGCGTACTACCCGAGTGGTCTGGTGGTTATATCCCATACGCTCGAGTTGACCATTGTAAATTTCTTGCAATTGATACAACCAAATGTTGGTTAGGAACAAGCAATTGGGAGAAAAGTTATTTTTATACTTCTCGCAATCTTGGAATTGTTATTAAAAACTTGAATGTAACTCAAACTATTAAAAAGATTTTTTATAAAAGTTGGGACAGCAAATACACTGAGTTAATCCAACCTGAGATTGAGTATGAACCGCGGAAACATGGTGAAAATTAGAATATTTTACTGTTTTAACCCATTTCCCATGTATTTTTTCACTGATTGATTTTGATACGAACTTCTGGTATATTTAAAATTGAAGATAACAATTATCTTGAACTGATTTTAATAGGAGTAGAATCTCATATCAAGTAGAACAGATTAGTTAAGATGATGAAAAATATTTTTACCATACTTTCTATTTTATTCTGTTTCCGAGGTTTATCTGAAGGACAGAGCATTCCTTATAATACAACCCCGGATTGGATTTCAAGTGATATTACAAATTTTTCAACAGGTGCGGGATGGGCTGATATAGATCAAGATGGATGGCTTGATCTCGTTATCGCAAATGGTAATGATATGGCTCGCCAGCATCTTGTCGTCTATTATAATACCAGCACAGGTTCCCTTCTACTTACACCAAATTGGCAATCAGATGATATTGACTTTCATGGTCATCTCTCTGTCGGAGATGTAAATAACGATGGTTATCCCGATGTTGCAGTCTCTGTTTATCTTGGCGCTTCAGGATTCGGTCAGCGTGGGAAAGTTAAACTTTATTTAAACAATCAAGGTATTCTATCCTCATCCCCTGCATGGACTTCCGAAGATAGCGTTTATACGTTTAGCTGTGCATTCGGTGATGCTGATGGTGATGGTGATCTCGATTTAGCAGTTGCTTGTGGAGAATCATATACCTCTGAGCCAGAACAGAATCGCATTTACTACAATAAAAATGGTTCACTTGATCCATTACCTGCGTGGAAAAACCATTATGCAGGTTATAGTTACGATGTTGGCTGGGCTGATTTGGATAATGATGGCGACCTTGATTTAGTGTATGCGAATGAAAAGGGATCGAATAATATATTCCAAAACTACGGCGACTCGATTGGAACATTTCCAAACTGCTATGATTTGGAAAACGGTTGGCTATCTTTCGGCGCCGCTCCTTGGAATGGTGTACAGATTAACATCAAGGTAATTGTTTCTCACGATCTCGATTTTGCAGTGAGTAATTGGGACGATAACAAGGGAAATTTTATATACAAGAATTGGAATGAACCTTCGACTGTTGTAAGCGACCATATTCTTATGATCGGATTCGAATTGCATCAAAATTATCCCAATCCGTTCAACCCAACAGCCACAATCCAGTTCGAGATACCCCAAGCATCATTCGTAACACTTAAAGTGTTCAACATAGTTGGTCAAGAAGTGTTAACACTAGTGTACTGTCCCAAACGCTTCTCGACATATATTAACTTTCGCAATTATAGTA
>JASEHD010000139.1 GCA_030019075.1 Bacteroidota bacterium | reverse complement strand
TCAGTTTTTTTGTATAATTTAATCATTTCTGAGGCGACATTTGTCGTTATTTAACTAGTAGCATCTTTTTAACACTCACAAAACGTTGCCCTTCTACCGCATTTCCGTCAATATCTTCAGGAATACTTTCCGCTTCAATGCGATAAAAATATACACCTGAAGCAAATTGTTGAGCATCAAATTCGATTTCATGAGTTCCTTCTTCCAACTCTTCCTTATCTAACGATTTTGCAACCGCTTGCCCTAAAATGTTATAAACGGTCAATGTCACGATCGATTGTTGTGGAAGATCAAAGAGAAAGGTCGTTGTTGGATTAAACGGATTAGGATAATTTTGATATAATATATATTCTTTCGGTACATCCAATATATCAGCTTCAACATTAAATGGATTAATCATCTCAGGAAGAACATCTGGATTAGCATGTAGGAATGGAACATCTATTAAACGATTTGTGCCTGCCAATACAAGGTTGACAGCATAACTTACAGTATCTATGGGTCCGATAAAAGCATTGTTAATTTTCTGAATAGTGGAATCAAGATTTTTAAATACGGTAGAATCTGCAAATTTGTGAACCAAGCCCTGATAATATCCCATCAGCAAAGTATCAGCATAGAGCGCAATTTGTTTCACCATTTTACCATTAAAAGGATTGACTGTCCCATCATCATAAATAAGCTCACCCAATCCTCTTGGTGTCTTACCAAGTGCACTTGCAGTAATACCGAATTTCAGTGCCACAAGGTTTCCAAATAAACGGTTATTATGTTTTGATGGAGGTAATTTGGTTTTTTCTTTTACTAACGGTGCTCCATTATAGAATTTATCAAAACCGCGAGGTGTTTTCGTATGGTAACCCGAGCGATCAACTAAAGATTGTTGGAGGTCCCTGCTCTTCCGTAAACGCACCCAACCGTATCGCTTTGCACTATCAATCTTTGGAATACCAATAACTAATCCATTGGTTCCAAAGCCATTCTGCAGATAGATCTCATCTCTTAAATTAGCATAGTTTGGCATTGCTAATAGAGGTTGATGGTTACCTGGTATAAAACCTGGCTGCTTTGCTTGGGCTACCCCGTTAATAATCCAATTCCAACCTAAAATGGTAACAGGTTTTGCTTTGTTTCCAATACCACAAATTGTTACTGTATCACCATGCGGAATACTTGCCCCTTCAAAATTCCAAACTCTACCATCATACGATGATTTTATTGTAAATGGTTCATAATTCTCAACTGCAATGACAACAGAAGTTAATCCCCTGCTTGCCTTATAGAAAATTACCTGTAAACCATTGACGGCTGTGCCTGTTGCATTAATAAATTGAGTACTGAATCTTGATGCAATCGTTTTCTTTTTGATGGCTTTCTTCTGCGCTAATGCATCTTGTGTGAAACTTCGATATTTTTTACTGTAAGGTGGCGGAGAATTGATAAAATCAACTGATAAAACACTGCCACCAAATATTTCAACAGAAACATATCGCGAAGAATCAATTACAGGTAGACCGTTAAGAACATAGCCGAGATTAATCCAGTCTAAACTATCCGCTTCAACAGCATAATAAATTCCATCCCCGAGATCTGTCACTGATAGAGTATTGCTATTACCTGATGCGACGATAGGTCCATCCAATGTATTTTTCCTTAATTCGAGATACCAAGTCTTTGCTGTTCGATCTTACATTGTATTAAAATCACCATCAGCATCTTCAAATTTTCTTATTACAATAGAATTTTTCCTGAAATTAATAAAGGTATCAAGTATAGTTTCATTAAGAGAGACGACTAATGTATCATACCGCCCACGATTTCCATTTATTCTCGTCCATGTTAAGCCGCTATCGGCTTCACACGCTATATATATACCTGCTTGAGTAATTATCGTACTGAGAATATTTGTATCCGATGCTGCAATTAAATTGTCATCGGAAACAGAATTTTTGAACAATGCTAAATACCATCGCTTTGGTATTTGATCGTTAATCGTATTTGGACTGCCATCTATATCTTGTAATTTCACTAAAGTAATTAAAACAGTTGCCGTCCCTGTTACAGGGATACTATTCGGTGAACCTACTGCATCATGGGTAAAAATAACCTGACCCGAGTGCGATCCGCAAATTGTTGGCGTGAAGATGATATAAAATTTTCTGCTTCCTGCAGGCTCAATGCTGGAACTTGCAGGCATTACGAAGAAGGTTTCGTTGGTAGATGTTACTGAAGTTATGTTTAATGACGATGTTCCTGTATTTGTAATAGTAACACTATCAAACTTACTGGAACCTAATGCAACATTACCAAAGTTCAGATTTGATGGTGATACTGAAAACATCGGAGCTACACCAGAGCCATTAACTTCGACCGTATCAGGTGAACCGATTGCATTGTGATTAAAAACTATATTACCAAACTTTAACCCAGTTGTTGTTGGATTAAACATAACATAGAACTGCTTGTTTTCGAATGCAGGAATACTTCCACCTGAGGGTGTTATACTGAATTCGGAATGATCAGTAAATATTGAATTAATGTTTAGTGTCTGTGTTCCATTATTCGTTATCGTGATGCTGTCTTTCTTACTCGTTCCCACAGCAACATTTCCAAAAACAATACGAGGGACAATCCAGAATCCAGGAATAATACCAGTTCCAGTTACATTTACTATAGTCGGAGATCCTGAAGCATTATGTGTGAAAATAATATTTCCAGATTGGTAACCTGTGGTTATAGGAATAAATGTTACAATAAATTTTCTGCTTTCACCGGCAGGAATAGTCATAGTATTTGGCAAGGCAGTATATTGTCCGTTCGTTGACGAGACGGAGAAAATGTTCAAATTTCCGGTACCAATATTGGTAACAATGATACTGTCTATCTTATCGGAGCCAAGATCCACATTACCGAAGAAAATATTTGTCGGTGTCACACTAAAAGCTGGTGTTACTCCGATTGTTAATACATAACTTTGATTACTCGTACATCCATAGATATCAGTAGCGGTGATGGAAAAGTTGAAATTTCCGCCGCTCAACGGGATACCCGATATAACACCTGATGATGAAAGAAGTAAACCGTTGGGTAATGAACCACCTGATACCATGAAAGTGTAAGGAGATGAGCCTCCAGTTGCTGTCAGCGATTGACTGTACGTTATTCCGACTTGACCGTTGGGTAAATTGGGAGGGCTAATTAAAATTATAGGGCAGTTAATTGATAAATTATATGCTTGAGTCTTTGTACATCCTTGGGCATCGATTGCTGTAATGCTAAAAGTTGAGTTACCATAATGTGTCGGGGTTCCTGTTAGGTTACCTGACGATGATAGATTGATTCCAGCCGGTAACATACCGTCCGAAAGGATAAAACTATAAGGGGCTGTTCCCCCGCTCACATTTATTGTCTGATTATATGACAAACCCACAGTGCCAGGCGGTAAAGAAAAAGGAGTTATCGTAATGGCTGAACAATTCACATTAATCACAAATGTTTGACTCCCTACCGAGTTATAAGCATCTGTTGCGGTAATAGTGAAAGTAAAATTTCCGACCGTTGTCGGATTTCCAGAAATTGTTCCAGTGGATGAAAGTGTTAATCCACTTGGTAATGAGCCGCTTGCTAATGCGAAATTATATGGTGGTGTACCTCCGCTTGCACCCAAAATTTGATGATAGAATAATCCAACCATTCCTGATGGTAGTATTGATGGACTTATCGTGATTATCGGATTATTGATCACAAGATAATAGTTCTGACTCCCATTGCACCCACTTGCATCGATAACATCAATAGTAAACGAAAAGTTGCCTATCGATGTTGGTGTTCCATTGAGTATTCCGGAACTAAATAAAGTAAGCCCGTTAGGTAATGTTCCAGATATTTTACTAAACGTATATGGAGGTGTGCCATTACCAGCAGTAATAATTTGGTCGTAAACAACTCCTATTGTTCCATTCGGCAATGGTGACATTGTAATCGTTTCGCATATAATTAATGTATAGCTCTGGTTACCTATACATCCGATTCCATCCGTCGCTCTTATCATAAAGGTATATCTTCCTGAACTTGACGGGGTTCCGGATAATATACCTGAACTTGATAACGCAAGACCAGATGGCAGCGCTCCCGAGATTACCTCGAACGAATATGGTGGATATCCTCCATTCGCAGATAATACTTGACTGTAAGCTGTACCCAATTGTCCATTGGAAAGTGTCGTTGGAGATAATATAATTGTCGGACAGTTTCCAATAATGATGGAATATGAAAAGTTTGCAGAACAATTATACACATCCGTTGCAGTCACAGTAAATAGGAACATACCGTTAGAAGTCGGGGTCCCAGATAGAACACCAGAAGAACTTAGAATAAGCCCTGGGGGTAAATTACCTGTCATAATTGAGAATGAATAAGGAGATACACCTCCGCTGGCGCTGATTATCTGATTGTATGGAATGGAGACTGTTCCATTCGGCAACGAGCTTGGAGCTATTGTAATCGATGGACAATTCATTATCAATGTATAGCTCTGATTCCTCTTACATCCGTAATTGTCTGTAGCTTCTATCGTGAATGAAAAACTCCCCGCAGCAGTCGGTGTTCCCAAAAGTAAACCAGAACTTGACAGTGATACACCAGAAGGTAACGTTCCAGATATTTTATCAAATGAATAAGGAGAAGTTCCTCCGGTTGCTATGATTGTTTCATTATAACTGGTCCCGACAGTTCCATTCGGAAGTGCTGATAATGTTATTATTGGACAACTCATCGTTAATGTATAGGTCGAGGAACCTAAACAACCTTGAATATCAGTGGCAGTAACAGTGAACGTAAAATCTCCTGCCGCTGTTGGTGTACCTGAAAGCAGTCCATCATTAGATAATGTGAGACCTGTCGGAAGGTTCCCACCTGTGATATTGAAAGAATATGGTGAAGTACCGTTGCTCGCTACTATGGATTGATTATACGTAACTCCAACTGTACCATTGGAAAGTGAAGAGAGAGAAATCGTTGGGCAATTGATAACTATACTATAACTTTCAGTTGCCTGGCAATCTTGTGCATCAGTTACTGTAATGCTGAAAGAATAATTTCCCACTATCGTTGGTGTTCCCGAAAAAATTCCAGATGAAGACATTGTAATTCCATTGGGTAGTAAACCGCTTGATAGGGCAAATGTGTAGGGTGATGTACCACCACTCGCTATTATCATTTGGCTGTACGGAGTATTAACTGTACCGTTTATGAGTGTCAATGGATTCATTGTAATTATTGGACAATCAACGACTAACGTGTAACTCTTATTTCCCGTGCAACCTTGAGCATCAATAGCTGAGACGGTAAATAAATAACTTCCTATAGTAGTTGGAGTTCCAGCTAATATTCCAACTGAGGTAAGTGTTAGTCCATTCGGTAACGAACCGGAAGTGATCGTGTAATTATATGGAGAAGTTCCCCCACTCACTGTGATCATCTTAGAATAAGATTCACCAACGACTCCTTTAGGTAATGTTGGTGGATTAAATGTAAGTGTTGGGCAATCTATTGTTAGTGTATAATTTTTATCACCTGTACATCCCTTAGCATCGGTTGCTGTTACAGTAAATGAATAGCTGCCGACAGTAGTTGGTATTCCGGTTAGATCACCAGATAATGAAAGTATTAATCCCGGCGGTAAAAGACCGCTCGTCTTCAAATAGTAATACGGAGCCGTTCCATTCATTGCAGTAATCGTCTGATTATACAATGTACCAACGCTACAATTTTGCAGAGAAAATGGTAATAATGTAATTGTCGGACAATCTATGATCATTGAATAACTCTGGCTACCCGTAATACCCTCAAAATCAGTCGAAGTGATAGTAAAATTATAATCACCAACCGTATTGGGTGTACCGGATAATACACCCGAAGGTGCCAGTATAAGTCCGTTTGGTAGATCGCCGCTTGAGATGGTATATGTAAAAGGTGCCGTTCCACAGTTAGTTGATATCGCTTGATTATATGGTGTACCAACAGTTCCGTCAGGCAGCGTAATGGGTGAAAGAGAAAGGTGAATCATGATGGAATAATTTTTATCACCCGTACAAGCTTGCATATCTGTTGCTCTAAGTGAGAAATTATAAATCCCCCCCATAGAAGGTGTTCCGAAAAGTGAACCCGATGAAGATAGAGATAACCCCGGGGGTAAATTACCTGAAGCTAATGAAAAATTGTAAGGAGCACTTCCACCACTTGCATTAACATTTTCACTATAAAATGACCCACAGCTTCCATTTGGTAAGGAAGATGGGCTTACCGTGATTGTTGGACAATCAATGGTTAAAATATAATCTTGGTTTCCTTGACAATTGTTATCATCTGTAGCTGTGATTGTTAAATTGAAAGTGCCTGCACTTGAAGGTATGCCTGACAGTACACCCGACGTCGTAAGTGTAATACCATTCGGTAATGAACCGGCGGAAACCGAATAATTATACGGCGCAACACCGCCACTCGCAGTTATTGCGTGACTATAAAAAGTAAATACAATTCCATTTGACAAAGTTGTCGGGTAAAGCGTTATTAATGGACAATCCACTCCCCCAGTAGTAGTCCGGAGAATTTTTCCACTTGCACCGACGGCAGTTCCAGTATTTTCATCAGTGAAAAATACTGAAAATAAAGCCAAGGCAGTACCACTTGTCTGGGCTGTCCAATTATTTCCTCCATTTGTTGTCCTCAGAATCATACCGTTATCACCAACGGCGATACCCTTTTCTGCATTTACAAAATAAATTCCATGTAAAGTCTCAAGCGTACCGCTTGTTTGGCTAAACCAACTCGTGCCGCCATTCGTTGTTCTAAGAATTACTCCACCTGAACCAACGATGGTACCATTGTTTAAATCAGAAAAGTGAATATCATTGAGGTTGCTCCCTATCCCACTGCTTTGACTTATCCATGTTTCACCACCATTTGTTGTTTTGAGAATAGTACCACCGCTCGCCACTGCAAATCCAATAGAGGATGATGTAAAATTAACTCCACTCAGATTATTCGATGTTCCGCTTACCTTACTCAGCCAGTCAACACCCCCATTTGTTGTCCGGAGGATTGTTCCACTTCCACCCACTACAATTCCAGTGTTTATGTCTGTGAAAAATACATCAGCGAGATTTGCTGTAGTTGTGCTATTCTGGATTATCCAATTCTGTCCACTATTGGTCGTTCGAACGATCGTCCCGTTTGCTCCAACTGCAGTGGCTATTGTTGCACTGGAAAAATAAATTCCGGCAAAACCGTTGGATGTTCCACTGGACTGACTAAACCAATTGGTACCACCATTTGTGGTTCGTAAAATTATTCCACTGCTACCAACAACCGTACCCGTATTAGCATCAGTGAAACATACGCCTCTGAGAGCAGCAGATACTCCGCTGTTTTGAGAAACCCAGCCCTGTGATAATAATGGATTGAAACACAAGAAAAATGTTCCAATCAAATAAGCGAAAAGATTATTAACATGTTTCATTGGTGCACCCCTTAATTAATTATAAATATTCTATTTGTTATTTCTTTTTAAATAATTTTCCATACTTAAAATTAAAACCCGTCCAAAGCCGAATATAAGAATAATAATAAAGTTAAATTGCCCTAACCTATTTAACTTATGTAATAATAGCCGAAATCAAATTTTGATATAAATAATAAATGGAATGTGTTAATAACTCAAGTTGACCGTTTTTTAGATAATAGATTTGAATAAAAGGGCTAC
>JASEHD010000138.1 GCA_030019075.1 Bacteroidota bacterium | reverse complement strand
TACATCTGTCTTGTCCTTTCTTTTTGCGTTTTTTTTGTCAACCTATTTCAGGACAAGACATGTATGATATCCCTTCAACTGATTCAAAATTTAATGGTTCAGTTGCTCGTCCAGCTGCACCACGGATGTATGCTTATGGTGGTGGATTAGTAAATGGTTCGTGGAGAAATTTATTCTACACCGATGCCACAGATGGTGGATCTAACTGGCAACCATCTGCACAGGTATTAGGCGGCTCGAATGTCTTTGTGAATGATCTAAAGGTGATTAACGATTCATACATGATAGCAGCAGCAAGTAACGGCATCATTTACAAATATGATGGTGTTAATTGGGCTAATGCAATTAACGTTGGTGCCCCAGCTTATTCAATAGCCCTAAACCAAAACCAGTCACAAGTAGTTTATGCATGTGGTTCAAATGGACTTGTTAAAACAACAAATGCTGGAGTAAATTGGAATTCCCGGAGGTCTGGTGCTTTAAAGTGCGTTGTCGTTCAACCCAACAATTCAAATTATGTTGCTACTCTATCAAGTGATGGCAATAACATTTATTACTCAGTTGATGGTGCATCGAGCTGGAATGTACAGAATGTAGATATTTCAAAGCCAATTAGTAATATTGGTTTTGATGTTAGTAGCGCAACATTATATGCAGCTACTATCAGTGGTTTGCATAAACTAACAGCCCCTAATAGTTCACCTACGCTCATTACACCAAATAATAATGAAACGGTTTCTCTGAATAAGTCGTTTACGTGGGATAGTGTGGCAGGAGCATCAGGTTATCAATTCATCATTGACGATAATCAGGATTTTTCAAGTCCTTCAGTAAATGCCACCAATGTTTCTGGAACAAACTATAGATGTTGGAATCTGATATCAGGTCGTCTCTATTGGTGGAAAGTTTCGGCACATAATGCCGCAGGACAAACGATATTTTCTGAAACACGCGTTTGTAATGTTGTAGCAAATGGAAATATTACGTTAAACTTACGATATGCGTTTGTCGGTAATGTAATCTACCCAAGGTTGTGGTGGACAGCCGATGCACAAAATACACCGCCATTTGGAATCTATCGTTATGTTTGTAATTATCCAGGTACCGATTGCGGTAATGAACCTTATCCATTACTTGCGATTACAAACAATTACGAGTACATCGATTATGAAGTAATAGTAGCTGATAAGGGAAGTAATCCTGCTTGTCGGTATTACTATCAGATTCGCTCAGCAGGTATTTCCAATAAAGTTGGTGTATTGAGTTGTGGCAGTCTTGGCGGAGGGATTGAAAAAGCATCACCGATTGCTGAAAATCCACTCCCTACTGAAACTAAGCTTGGGCAAAGCTATCCCAACCCATTCAATCCAATAACAGTTATCAAATACGATTTATCAGAGGATGTCCATGTAACAATTAAAATCTATGATATCCTCGGTCGTGAGGTTGTAACACTTGTTGATGAGTTTCAAGAAGCAGGTTTCAAGTCAGTGAGTTTCGACGCATCCGTCTCTGGCGGATTGCCAAGCGGAATCTATTTCTATCGCATGACAGCCGGTCACCCTTCGACGGGTTCGACAAGCTCACCGCAGGCAATCTCAGGGCAGTGGTACACAGATATTAAGAAAATGATCCTGCTTCGTTAAGTTTGATTTTACTTGTTTCTTTAAATCAGCCAACCAAATACATGGTTGGCTTTTTTTATTGTAAATTTCTTGACTTTCAACTTTCAAATCGTTAAAATATCTGCAGTAAAGAAAGATATAAAATGACAGATAATAAATTTCATAAATCTCCAAAAATATACTTTCTAATAATTTACTCTGCCACCGCTCGGATACTAAGTGGTATTTGTATCGGATTGATGCTACTATCAATCATACCTCTCGCTACGCCGTATCTTGATGAAGCAGAATCATATCGTTTTCTTAGATCTACCATTACAGCAGAAAAGATTATCAGAACAGCAGTTAAGGAAAATATTCCAACAAAAATCGGTGGTAAAGATATGAGCCGATGGATCATGATAATTGGATTTTTTTTACTGAGCGGTGTTTTCAGCCGAATCGGTGAACGCGCCTACGATAAAGCTGAATTTTTCAAATTCAGGCATAGTATTGACTCTTGGAAACGACAGATGAACCTTTCGGATAACGCGATTGTTCTAACACCGCTGAATCAGAAACTTGAGCAGCTTAAGACTGCGAAGAAAAAAGATCGTGAGCAATTATTAAAAGAATTCATTGAAACAAAGAGGAAGCTCGATGAAATGGGGAAAGACCTCGCTTTTCTTGCTATCGATATAGTGGATTCAACGGGAATGAAAATGGATGAAGAGAAAGCGAGCATTGAGCATGATTTTAAAGAGTACAAGCGATTTATTGAACGAATTTTTACAAAACATGGTTATTTAAAATCCGCCTGGACTCCTGACGGTGTGATGAGCTGCTTCAATTCAGTAGATGCTGCAGCAACCGCGGCACGCGAGGTAATCAATAACCTGGAGGAATTCAATAAGAATGTAAAAATTATGCGAAGAGATTTTGTTGTTCGATGTGGAATTAATTCTGGTTTCGTTTATTTTGATGAATCACTTCCGCTGGAAGAGATAAGTGATAGAGTAATAGATATTGCCGGACACATGCAGAAGCATGCCAAACCAAATACAGTTTGTGTTGCTAAACCCGCCATCGAGCCATTGAATGAGCGAACAGGTTTCGAGCCAGCGGGTAGAATGGTTGATGGATATGAAGTTTACGAATGGAAGAAAAGCGGTGCATAACCAATCGCGTGACCGTAAACGGTTCACGCTAATTCGAAAAAAGTCCGTTAAAACGGACTTAATTCTTGGGTACCATTTTTCTGATGTCTGATTTAAAATAATCTTGTAAGAATTCGATTTTTTCTTGAACAAATCCTTCTTAATCCCTATGCCACCTTGTCCCATCTTTCTTATCTTCTAAAACAATTCCTAACTTTCCCAATCCATCCCGAATCTTATCCGACATTGCCCAGAGTTTTTGCGCACGTGCTTCAGCTCGCAACTCAATTATGAACTGTATCAAATCGTTTTCGCTTGTCCCAGTTGCCTGGGTTTCCAATTGATTCGATATGATGCCAAGAACTGTTCCACCCAAATCGGAATAGAACTTATCTATTTCCTTCAGCAATTTCATATTCGCTTTCCCTTCAGCCAATACTGTATTCACCTCACGACTAAGATCAAACAAAACAGCAATCGCCTGTGGTGTATTAAAATCATCATCCATCGCTTCGAGGAATGCTTTTTTAAATCCCTCCAAATCGAGAAAGATTGAAGCTTGAGACTGGAAGCCGGATGCTGGAATCTGGATGCTGGAATTCTCTAATTTTCTTAACTTCTCAACTTCAGTTCTAAGATTTCTTACAGTGTTGAGTAACTTCTCCAATCCCTTAGAAGCACCCTCCAACGCTTCATCACTGAAATCAAGCGTACTGCGGTAATGACTTTGGAGAATAAAGAACCGAACAACAAGCGGTGAATACTTTTTAAAAGCATCTTTGAGATTAATAACGTTGCCAAGCGACTTCCCCATCTTTTGTCCGCCAACGGTAACCATGTTATTGTGAATCCAGTACTTCACAAACTGCTTTCCTGTCGAACATTCACTTTGGGCAATCTCACACTCATGATGCGGGAATTGATTTTCCATTCCGCCGCCGTGAATATCAAATGTTTCTCCTAAATATTTCATCGACATTGCAGAGCATTCAAGATGCCAACCGGGGAAACCCATACCCCACGGGCTTTGCCACTGCATAATGTGTCCTGCCTCGGCTTTCTTCCACAAAGCGAAATCAGCGGGATGTTTCTTCTCTGGATTCACTTCAACACGCGCACCCGCTTCCATTTCTTCGAGTGGGCGGCGAGAGAGTTTACCATACTCCTTGAACTTTGTAACATCAAAATAAACTGAGCCGTTTTTCTCGTAGGCATATCCTTTTTTGATTAAACTCTGAACAATCTCGATTTGCTCAATTATATGTCCGGTAGCTCGCGGTGAAATATCGGGACGAACTACACCAAGTGCATCCATATCTTCGAAGTAGCTTTTAGTGTACATCTCAACAATCTGCATTGGATGCACGCGGTCAGTCTTCGATTGCTTCTCGATTTTATCTTCACCCTCATCGGCATCATCGGTAAGGTGTCCGACATCGGTGATGTTTTGCACGTACAATATTTTGTATCCGAGATAGCGAAGATATCTCACAATAACATCGAATGAGACGTAACTTTTTGCATGACCAATATGAGAGTGACCGTAAACTGTAGGTCCACAGACATATATTCCCACTTGCCCTTCGATGAGCGGTTTGAATTCTTCTTTTTGCCGGATGAGTGTGTTGTAGATTTGCAGGGACATAATGTTACTTCCGAATAAGAATTTGGACTTCTTTTACTTTCCTTAATGTCATATCTTGTGTTACGAGTTTAGAATGTTTTGATTGTACGGTACCGCAAATGATGGCATCCGGAAGTTTCAATGAATATTTTTTTCTGAAACGGATCGCGAACTTTTTAATATCCGGCGTTATGTCAATAATTTCTATTTCGTTGAGGAAATTATGAATTTGTGTTTCTTCGCTTTTCGTCAATTTTGGGTAGGATAGCAGCTCGAGTTCAGTAATAAACGATATTGCATATTTACCGTCAGGCAAGCGATCGGGATCAAGTTTTCCTCCGAGTAAATATAGAACAATATTTGTATCTAGGATTATCTTATCGCCATTCATCCCGAATCGCCATTTGGTATTGTAATGGATCAACCTTCAATTTAATTTTACCGAAATATTGGCGTAGTTTTTTCTTATCGAAGATATTATTTTTGCCGGTTTCTTTATCCCCAACCATTTGTTTCCAAAGACGGATCGGTATTATCACTTCGTTCGCATTTCCGTTTTTATCAACGATATATCTGATATGTTTATACATAAATAATCTAAACTCACTTTTACAATATACAAAAATCTAAATCATTCTAAATATTGGTCATTTGTTGATGGAGTCTGAATCACAAACTAAAATTAGCATGAATAGGCACAGTTATTTCACCATTCTTTTTTGAACTTCTCTTCTTGAAGTTCAATATTGAGAATCCCACAATCTTCTTTGTCTTCGGACTGATGCGAACAAAAAAATCATCAGAAATTTCATTTGAGATTGCCTTCACAGGTTTCCCAATAGAAATATCTAGCACATCTCCTACCTGGTCATAAGTAAAGTTTAACTTCTTCGTTTCCATAATTCATCTCCAGCTTTTATATAATCTGTTACGTAAGCAGTAACTATAAAATTTCTTTTATTGGTTTTGACAACTACAAGTATATATTTACCTCCTAATATAGTTGGATAAAATCTATAATACAATCGCACAGATTTATCCGTCAAACTCATCTTGATTAAATCTGGACTGACGAGTGTTCCCTTAACTTCATCTTGTAAATCTAAAAGTTCAGGATGTTGTTTGCAAACATGCTGCCAACGTTCACTTGAAATTTCAATCATTCTTCCAAAAACATCCTGAACGTTAACGGTGTTCATTTCAATATCCCATACTGACGTAAAATATACGCATAATCAAAAGCAATTTCACGCAAGCGCTCATAGCGGCCCGAGGAACCGGCGTGCCCCGCACCCATGTTCACTTTGACAAGGATTTTGTTGTTGTCCGTCTTAGTCTCACGTAATTTTGCAGCCCACTTTGTTCCTTCCCAATAATTGACACGCGGATCGTTGAATCCGACCTTAACAAGAATATTCGGATAGTTTACCGCTCTCACATTCACATAGGGATCATAGGATTTCATATAATCGTAATAGACCTTCTCGTTCGGATTTCCCCATTCGAGATATTCCTGTGCTGTATACATCAGACCTGCATCGAGCATTGTATTCAACGCATCGACAAAAGGAACGCTTGCTATAACCGCTTTGAATAAATCTGGTCGCATCGTTATAACCGCACCCATCAACAGACCGCCGGCGCTTCCGCCTGAAATAGTTAGTTTATCCCTACTCGTGTAATTTTCTTTGACAAGGTGTTCAGCACAAGCTATGAAATCGGTGAAAGTATTTTTCTTATTCAACAATTTACCATCATCGTACCATTCACGTCCCATATCTCCGCCGCCGCGGATATGTGCAAGTGCAACTATCACACCCCGATCAAGATAGCTGAGTCGCACCGAACTGAATGTTGGCTGAGTGGGTGAACCGTAAGCTCCATATCCCGACATATGCAGCGGTGCGCTGCCATCAAATTTTACACCTTTCTTGTAGACGAGAGAGATGGGAATTTCGGTTCCGTCCTGTGCCTTTGCAAAAATTCTTTCAGATTGATATTGTGTGGGATCGTACCCACCGAGAACATCCTGCTGTTTAATTAATTTTCTCTCTCTATCCTCTAAATCATAATCAAATATTGAAGGCGGCTGGATAAGAGATTGATAACTGAAGCGGAAGACTTTTGTATCAAATACTTTATTCATATTTGCATAAGCGGTGTACACTGGATCGGAGAATTCGATATAATGGATATTACCGGTGCCCATATCCGTTACCCGCATTTTTTGTAAACCTTTTTCACGTTCGTAAACGATTGAATGGTTCGTGAAGAAATCCATACCCTCCACTGTAACATCTTTCCGATATGGAATCACATCTTCCCAATTATTCTCGTTTGGATTCGTTATCGGTGCTCTGACAAGCCGGAATGTCTTCGCTTCTTTATTCGTCCGGATGTAAAAATATTCTCCCCAATGGTCTACGCTGTACTCAAATTCGGGACGGCGAGGAACAATCACTTTAAATTCGGCTGCAGGTTGATCAGCAGGAATATATCGCCATTCATCCGAATTGCTTGCGGATGAAATCATGAAAATATATTTTTCGCTAGTTGTTCGATCTATCCCCACTGTGTACAAGGCATCTTTTTCCTCATACACTAATTTATCATCAGATGTTACTGTCCCGAGGAAATGCCGATAAACCCTGTATGGACGTTTGGCATTATCTTCCACCGTATAAAACAATGTTTTGTTATCCATCGCCCATTCGACACTTTGCGTGTTTTCAATTCTGTCGTCTAGGATCGTTCCATCAATTAAATTCTTGATATGAAGAATGTAATTTTCTGAGCCGTTAGTATCTATTGAGAATGCGAGCAAGTCCCCGCTCGGGCTGATGTCCATTTGCCACGTACGATAGAAGCGATAGCCCTTCGACATTTCATTCTGATCGAAATAGATTTCCTCATGGGCGTCCGTGCTTCCCTTTTTCCGACAGAAGATTGGATATTGCTTCCCTTTCTCAGTTCGAGTATAATAATAATATTTTCCGTCGCGATAAGGCGGGTCTTGATCGGTTTCTTTAATTCGGCGAACCATTTCGTCATAGAGTGTCTCCTGAAAAGCCACAGTCGGTTTCATTACAACATCAGTGTAAGCATTTTCAGCTTTTAAGTATTCGATTACTTCCGGATTGGTCCGACTATCGTCTCGAAGCCAATAGTAATTATCTACCCGAACATCGCCATGAAGTGTGTCATATTTCGGGACAATCTTCGCAACCGGCGGCTGCTGAGTCCAACTTGAATTGAAAAGATTGAAGGTTAGAAAGATTGAAAAGATTATTCGATAAGTATTTTTCATAACAAACCTTAATTATATTTTTGATAGAAAATCCTTTAACAAAAGCGCACTGAATATATTTAAACTCGAGTGTTCTATCTCTTTATATTC
>JASEHD010000137.1 GCA_030019075.1 Bacteroidota bacterium | reverse complement strand
GTCGTAATTTTATTATCAATAATATAGGAGTTATTTATGAACATTTGATTTTGCTTTTCTTAAATTCTTTCCAACTAAATTAAATATTTTAAAAACATTATTATCAAATTAATTAATTTTCTAAACCAAATAAAGGAGGTAAAATATGAGTTCTTATTATTATTCGTATCTCAGAATTGTAGGTCTGTTACTGCTTATTTTAATCCTCTCTTTTACCGGATGTGTTGACACCGGTGTCCAAAATATCCCTGAAAAAATTAACTTTACCTCTATGCTGAATATTGTAAATACTGCAAAGGACGAAGGTAATGCTGTAGTAACTTTTGACGGTCAATCTTTTGGAACAGTCGCATTTGGTTATGATTTCCCAGCGGGAAGTTATACACAAATGCCTGCCGGAACACGTAAAATGATAGTCAACTTTGCATCTGGTAAAAAAGATACGATCATGCAGCCTCTTCCAACAGATTCTAAAGCGAGAATCTTTATTCTTAAAGTGGATGCTGCAACGATCTATGCTTATCTCCATGAAAGGTATACCTATGAGATTGCCGGACAAGACGGAAAAGCATTAGTAAGATTCTTTCATGCTTCTCCCGATGCCGGAGATGGAAAAATTTTAATGTCTGTTACAGGTGGCGTACAGGATTCAGTTATGGTTTCAACACTTGTATTTGGGAAAAGTTCTCCAGGATATTTTTCATTGACAGCTGGTTCTACTTATAATTTCAAATTAATATTCGGTACAGACACATTAAAAGTTACACCAGTGTTGAGTGCAAAAAAGAGATACACACATTTAGTTTATGATGTTAAAGCTAGTTTGAAACAGAAATTATTAACAGATGATTAATCTTTTTAAACAAAAAAAAGGAGGGTATTAGATATGCATCAAAAAATTTCAATAATATTGTTATTAATATTAATTGCAGCAGGAACGGTCTTTGCCCAGTATGGAAAAATCAGCGGAACGGTTGTTGATAAACAATCCAAAGAGCCGTTGATTGGGGCAAATGTTCTTATATTAGGCACTACAATGGGCGCTGCGACTGATATAGATGGTAACTATGTTATTTTAAATGTTGCACCTGGTACGTATGACCTCTGTGTTACCTACGTAGGTTATCAGGATGTTACTTACAGAAATATAAGCATAATTTCTGGTTTAACAAAAGAAATAAAGTTTGAAGTTTCCAGTATTGCAATTGAACTCGAACCGATCGAAATTATTGCTGAAAGACCATTAATAGAGAAGAGCGCCACAAATGCTATCAGAATTCTTAAAGCAGAGGATTTTGAAAAATTACCTGTGCGCGGTATTGTGTCCTATTTAGCATACCAACCCGGTGTAGTAGTACAGAATGATCGTATTCATATCAGAGGAAGCAGACCGGATGAAGTCGGTTTTACTGTTGATGGTGCCACAACGAAAAATATAGTTGATCGCGATGGTGGCTCGCTTGTTAATACAATTCCGGAAGCTCTAGAAGAAGTTTTAATTCAAGCAGGCGGGTATACTGCAGAATTCGGCAGCGCTAATGCCGGATTAATACAACAAAACTTGAGAACGGGTAGAGATGTTTATCATGTTTCTATCCAGATAGAATCTGATAATTTTAGTGATCCAGGTAAAAAATTCCTGGGCACATACAATTATGGATATTCTGATTATATTGTTTCGGTTAGTGGACCTGTATTTTCTGATAAAATAAAACTATTCGTAGCTGGTGAAAATTTCTTCGCGAGAGATTATGATCCGGTTTTCTGGACAGGATCACCCACATTCTGGAGTGATGGAGCCCGGGTTGATTCTGTTTTTGATACGGGAGCTAGAGGTGGGAAAAAAGGCGAATCTCAAATTCTATCCTGGCTTCCCGGTAATATCGAAGGACGGATGCGAAATAGATATAGTACTAACGGAACTTTACTATTTGATTTCAAACCAATTTTCGTAAAAGTTGGTGGCGCATTCTCGTGGCAAAGGACAAGAAGCAATGCAAGTCCGTTGATGAACCTATTTGCTCAAGATAGACTTCCATTGATCGATATCAGTGAAGGATTCATGAATGCCAAGTTCAATTATTTTGTAAATCCAACTATATTGTTAGAAGCTAATTTTAGCATGCTAGACCGCAGATCGAAACAATACGATCCTTGGTTCAAGGATGATGTTCTTGCCTATAACGATAGCATGAAAGCGGCTGCCTTTGGAACTACTTACCCAAGAATGGGTACAATGCATCAGGCATATGACTTCCATGGATTCCCATTCAACAGGCCGGGCCAATTACTCTCAATCTATAGGAAGAATCAAACTGGTTACTATGGCGGTTCGGCAGCAATGACTTCTCAACTTTCAGGGCATGAAGTAAAGTTGGGATTATCATATGAATATTGGACGGCAAGAAATTATGGTATCGAAGGTATGCGAGAATTAACTTCGATATACAATGCGATGCGATTGAATCCTGATACTGTGAGAAATGAAAAAGATCTAAAAAAGTTTATAAGACGACAAACAGGTGTTTCTCTAAACAATTATGGTTATGATGAATTCGGTCGCGAAATTGATAGTGGAGATGATGGTCCGAAACATCCACAGTTTTTCTCAGCTTACCTTATGGATAAGGTAGAGTTTGAAGATTTGATAATCAATGCTGGAATAAGATATGACTATTATGATTTAGATACATGGACTTTCTTGGATCCGACAAAACCACAGCGTGATGATACTGAACAAAAGTTAGTTAATATTGAAAAAACACAAACATATCAATTTGTTTCACCACGCTTAGGATTTTCGTTCCCGGTTACCGACCGTACCGTATTTCATTTACAGTTTGGTAAATTTGTTCAGCCGCCCGGTCTGGATGTAGCTTACAGAGGATTACCTGCTGCTACTGCCCAAATTCAAGGTGGTTACATGTTTGTCAACCCAATTTCTTATGATTTACAACCTACCAGAACAACACAGTATGAAGTTGGATTTACACAACAATTTACCGACTATGCTGCTTTCGATATAACAGGATTTTATAAAGATATCAAAGGACAAATGCAGTACGATTTTATTAACACAGTAGCAGGATGGGATCCATCGAGTTATCCCGTGTTCATCAATGGTGATTTTGCAACCACAAAAGGTCTGGAATTTAGAATAACACTCCGCAGAGTAAATAGATTACAGGCTCTATTGAATTACACATTGTCTGATGCACGAGGAACTAATTCATTACCAAGCAGTGCAAGTGGAGCTATGAACGTAACAGGTATTAAACCGACTACTGTAATTCCACTACTTTATGATCAAACTCACAGAGGTTCTGTAAATCTTGACTATCGGTTTGCAAAAGATGATGGTGGACCAATACTTGAAAATTTCGGTTTGAATTTACTGTTTACATTCAACAGCGGACATAGATTTACAAAATCAAAAGCTCCCGGTTTGGCCCAGCAAGATGCCAGCACCGGAGGAATTTTGTTTGACAGAGATTCGCGTTCGCGGGCACCCCTTGAACCGATTAATTCTTCAGTCACACCATGGAATTTCAACCTTGATCTAAGGTTGGATAAATCCTTGATGGTCGCGGGAATTAATTTTAACGTCTATGTGTATGTTCAGAATGTGCTTAATACCGAGAGTGTAACAAATGTATATTTCGCGACTGGAAATGCATATGAAGATGGTTTCTTATTGAGCTCCGATGGTCAGGCCGTTGTTCAAACTCTTGGAACTCGATTTGAAGACCTCTATCGTGTAATTAATTTAGACAATAGACAGCATAACTGGCGACTAAACGGATTTGATTTATTCGGGACACCGAGACAAATCAGGTTTGGTATTAAAACTGAAATTTAATATCGATGAATGGTATTTAAAAAAAACAGGAGAATAAATATGAAAAGTTTAAGAATATTAAGATATGCTATTGTTCTTTTTGCGTTTGTCCTGGTTATGATTCCCGCCGAATCAAGGGATAAAGATCAAAAATCCACTGACCGGCTCGGCAAGGTAAATGCGATAAATCCTGCACAAACCCTTATAAATATAAACAATTTGACTTGTTGGGTTACTGGTACAGGATTTCACGATTGGATTATTGCAAGTTCTTATAATGGGACTTTTCCCAAAGGTACAGCTGGATTTATTTTCGCAGAAGGTATTTTGTGGGGCGGTCAAGTGTCGGATGGTCAAGTCCAAGTAGTAAGGGTTAATGGAAATACGTATTCGTCAGGAACTAGAGCGGGTAAAATTTTAACCGATGCTGCCGGAAATGTTACCGGAAGAGAACCTGACGATCCGGTCAGTAATAGACCATATAGGGTGCGCCCGGATTATAAAACCGCTGATTTAACCGATGATGCAGCAAATTTTTACCAGGTCACCTTAGATAAAGTAACTGATGCGCACCGCTCTGCAATACGTGAACAGTATGAAGTTGACTGGAATAATTGGCCCTGGCAAAAAGGCGCTCCTTTTAAAGATAATAATAACAACAATACTTATGAACCAGAGGTTGATATACCAGGTATTCCCGGAGCAGATCAAACAATATGGATTGTTTATAACGATCTCGATGGTGGTAGAACTGCAAGTACTTATGGATCGCTGCCTATCGGATTGGAAGTACAGGAAACTTATTGGGCATACGCAGCAACAAATCCTCTAGGGAATGTAGTTTTCAAAAAAGTAAAATTAATCTACAAAGGTACGACTATCACTCCAGCAATTGCTCGGATTGACAGTATGTACATTGTTCAATGGGCTGATCCGGACCTTGGTCAATACACTGATGACTTTTCCGGCTGCGATACGACCTTGAGTTTAGGATATGTATATAATTCAAGTTCTATAGATGCAGTTTACTTTAACGATTATGGCTTGCCCCCACCTGCTGGTGGATATGATTTCTTACAAGGTGCAATTGTTCCCGGATTACCGACCGATTCTGCGTTGTTTGATTTCCAATGGAGAAAAGGTTTTAAGAATCTGCCAATGACTGTTTTCACATTTTTCGCGGCAGGTTCCGCGAGAAGTGATCCCGATCGTGGTGGTCCTTATGATGGAACATTACAATGGTATAATCTAATGACAGGCTTTGAGCCAAGACCTAAATATCCTGAAAGAGTTCCGTTAAGAGACCATCTTGGTAATATCACAAAATTTGAATTAACCGGAGATCCGACTACCGGAACCGGTGACCTGGATGGTAAGCCAACTACTGCAAATCCGAGCAGATTCCCCCCGGGTGACCGCAGAATAGTGTTATCAACAGGTCCTTTTACGATGATGCTACGTGATACTCAGGAAGTTGTTATTGCATTAGTAGGTGGTATTGGTGCAGATTACCTCTCGAGTGTGAAAGTATTAAAATTTAATGATAAATTTGCACAATTTGCCTATAATAACCTTTTTGTACTTCCCTCACCACCACCCTCACCCGTTGTAAAAATCGGTGAATTCGATAAACAAATTGTCTTAAATTGGGGTGAAGATGTTAACCAAATTAAGGAAATTGAGGAGACCGTAAGAAAAGGCTTTGCATTTGAAGGGTACAATGTTTATCAATTGCCAAAATCTACCTCTAGAATTGATGAAGCGGTAAAGATTGCAACATATGATGTAGTTAATGACATTACCGTTATATTAGATGAAACAATAGATGAAAAATCAGGAGTTCTGATTCAAAAACCTGTTCAGATTGGGAAAAACTCGGGAATCTGCCGTTTCATCAATATAAAAAATGATGCAGTAAGAAATCGACCACTTGTTAACGGTCAAACATATTATTTTGCTATTACTGCTTACAGCTATAATGGTGCTCCCGAAGCTCCTTTCCGTGCATTAGAGTCTTCACCTGTTGTACTATCAATAGTTCCACAATCACCAAAACCGGGTATTCGTTACTATGGAAAATGTGGTGATTCGTTAACAGTGACACACAAAGGAATAAGTGATGGCAAGGTAGAAGCATTGGTAATTGATCCAAGCAGACTTACAGGTGATCAATATAGAGTTGTTTTTGATACTTTGGCAGGCGAATCTGTTTGGCATGTGGTGAATGTTACTAAGAATAAGCAAGTGCTATCAAACCAAACAAATCAAACCGGAGACGATAGTTATATTATTATTGATGGTGTGTTAATCAAGGTAATGGGTCCTGAACCAGGAGTAAAAGATTGGGATATTCCATCTGGTACGCGAAGGTTTACCTGGGCAGGTGGAGCAGATGGCTTCCATTTCGAAGGTTTTGAAGGTGCATTAGGATGGGCTAGTCCTCATCAAGTTTTTGGAGGAGGGCCCCCTGGTGTTCCTGCTCCATTAATTAAGAATGTCTTATTGAAATTAGCAACGGTTGATGTTAATGGTAATTATGATCTAAATGATCCAAATGTATCTTATGGATATCGTTATGGGCGAGGTTTTGCAGGTGCACCAGCAAGACCAGAATTTTTACCATTTATGATAAATCGAGTAGGAGGGTACTCTTATCAAGATTTCACCAAGAGTGTTCCGTTATCGGCTTGGGATGTTGAATCAGATCCTCCTCGTCGTTTAGTAGTTGGGCATTTGGAGAATAATGTTGCCGGCGGGATGGTAGATGGAAAGTATTGGCCGCCTGACTATAATGTTGGAAATAACGTTGCGCCATCAGGTCCTAGAGAATGGCTCTGGATTTATGATGCTACTTATAGTGGAACACCTAACCCTACATTTCAGGTTGAAGCAACCGGTAATCCTATGCCAATCATGTATTGGGCTACCTGGGCTCGCAGGGGTAATGTCCCGTTTGTGACCGGTGATGAACTCCTTATTTTAGCAAACCATGTTAATTCTCAAGTCGATACATTTAGTTTCAGTACAAAGGGCTTTACTTTTGATGCATCAACCGCTCAAGCCGATGTTGAAAAAATTAATGTTTTCCCAAATCCATATTACGGCTTTAATATCATGGAAAGTACGCGCTTGGAAAAATATGTAACATTTAATCATTTACCGAGAAAAGCGACAATCAGAATTTTCAACATAGCTGGCGTACTTGTCAGAGTTCTCGATAAAGACGATGCGTCACAATTTGCGAAATGGGATGTTCGGAACGACAATAATCTACCCGTAGCAAGCGGTATATATATTGTTCACGTAGACATGCCGGATATTGGTAAGAGCAAGATTCTCAAACTTGCCTTAATTCAAGAAGAACAAGTACTAAAAGTATATTAATAGAAAGGAGTGGCCATAATGAAAAAGCATATTATATTTTTAATATTAATTCCAATACTCCTCGTAATTACTATTGGTTTAGATGCGTATGCCGGGGGACAGAACAGAGCCGGTACGGCTGCTGCTCCGGAATTGACAATCCCTATTGGAGGCAGGTATATAGCTATGGGTGGAGCGCCTGTTGCATTTGCCACAGGAGTTGAAGCTATTTATTGGAATCCCGCAGGATTGGATATAACTGATAGATCTGCTAATGCAATTTTTTCATACAGAAGTTTTATCGCGGACATCAGCGTAAATTATCTTGCTGTCAGCGGAAAATTTGACTTCGGAACAGTTGGACTGTCTTTGAGAAATTTCGCGATAGGTGATATAGCAGTAACAACTGAATTAGCTCCGGATGGAACTGGCGAAATATTTTCACCAACATTTTTCGTTCTGGGCTTAAGTTATTCGAAGCAATTAGCAGATAGAATTTCGGTGGGTATGAACATTAATTACATTAACGAGGGTTTTGCGCGAGTTAATGCATCGGGAGTTTCTTTTGATTTCGGCGTGCAGTATCGCGACTTAGTCGGAATAAAGGGATTATCTACGGGAGTCGTTG
>JASEHD010000136.1 GCA_030019075.1 Bacteroidota bacterium | reverse complement strand
GACTAACTCGATTACTTCAGCATCTACCCCATGAAGAGTAGCAACAGAAAGAATTTCACCCTTGCGAATAAATTTTAAAATAATCTGTGCAGCAGAAAGTTTTTTATTAACTGCAACATCTAAACCGATTGTTCCAGCTAATGCTACGTAGTCGGAATTTTCTACAAGTGCAATTGTCTTTGGAACTCCTAAATGCTTTGCCATTAAACAAGAAATAATATTCGTTTCTTCATCTTCTGAGACTGCAATGAACACATCCATGTCCATTATACCTTCCTTAGCTAAGAGGTCGATGTCGGAACCTTCACCGTGAATAACGAGTGCCTTTATTAGCTGCTCGGCAAGCTCCAGCGTACGATCTTTTTTCGATTCAATAATTTTTACACTATATTCTTCTTCAAGAAGTTCGGCTACCTTGCTGCCAATTTTCCCTCCACCAAGTATCATTACATTTTCTACCCTCTCACCTTCTTTTCCTGCCAGGCGTAACAAGTCCTGTACATATTCTGTTTTACATACGGCAAAAACCTGATCATTCTTTTTAATCACATCATTACCGGTAGGCATTATCGTGCGTGCGCCTCGACGGATTGCAACAATCCGAAATATCAACTCTCCAGACTCAGTTCCGATATCACGAAGCATTTTATTAATAATTGGACTGTTGATATTGAGTCGAAGACCAATAATTTGGATTCTTCCTTCTCCGAACTCGAGTACATCGGTAGCAGTTGCACGTTTAACTAATCTCTCTATCTCATCCGCTGTAATTAATTCAGGAAAGATTGATAGGTTAATGCCCAAGTGTTCTGGTTTTACCAAAACATCTGGTGAATTAAACTCGGAATTACTGATGCGTGCAATCGTTCGCTTCGTCCCCATTTTACTCGCTATCTGACACGCAAGCATATTGATTTCGTCGTAGGGAGAAACCCCGACTAATAGATCAGCATTTTCAGCACCAGCTTGAGCGATAAGTTTTGGGCTAATTCCACTGCCCTCTAAGGCAATTACATCTAAATTTTCGTTTACTCGTTGAACTCGTTCTTCATCGTTATCAATGACAACGATATCATGGTGCTCTTGTGATAGGATTTTTGCAAGGTGAAAACCAACTTCGCCTGCTCCGACTATTATTATTTTCAATTATTTAAATACCAGTAGTTATACATAATGAATGAGGGATAATTTCAGTATTTTTTTGGTAAATGGCAAATTTAGTAAAAAACTAAAAAATGTCAACATTTTTATTTTAAGATAAATTTATCTTGCATTTAACCTAAAATTTTTATATCCTTAATCAATCAAATCAGTTCTTATTACATATTATTAATCAAATAAGGAAAGTTGTATGAAACTAAAAACCCTTTTTATTCTTATTCTTGCGACCATAGTTGCGATTTCATTGACACTGGCAAACGGGGATGAGAATACCGGTTCTAAAAAAACTACAGAGAAAAAAGAATGCTATTCCAAAGATGGAAAGATGGCAACAGGTAAAACAAAAGCTGAATGTTCAGATGCCAAACATGCTGATAAAAGCTCCAAAGATTGCGTGACTAAAACGAAGGATGAATGCAAGGATGCTAAACACGGTTCAATGGATTGTTGCAAGAAAGGCGATGTGGCTTCAAAGGATTGCTGTAAGAAAGACGGTAAAATGTCGAAGGATTGCTCACCGAGTGAAAAAGAGAAATGTGAAAAATCCAAAGCTGACATGAAAGATTGCCCCATGGGTAAAGCAAAATCAACTGAAGCAAAAGAAACAGATAAGAAAACCGATTAAAGAGTAAATCTTAATTTAATTTTAAAGCCGTCCAAAATCATCTGGACGGCTTTTATTTTTCCTCAAAAGGTACTATCTATGAAGTATTTATTCATATTTGTTTTTCTTTTTATCGGATGCAAGAAGAATGAAAATACTGAGCTTGCAGTTATTAAAGTTCCAACGATAGTCTGCGATATGTGTGAAACGACCATTAAGAAAGCAATATTTTCAAATCTTGAAGGTGTTAAAGATGTAACATTCGATCCTGAAGCGAAAACTGTAGCTGTAACGTATGTCCCCAAGCAAACAAACATTGAAACAATCGAAATAACGATCACGCGTGCAGGTTACGATGCTAATGATCGTAAACGTGACCCCGAAGCTTATGAGAATCTTCCTGACTGTTGTAAGCATCAGAACTAAAGATAGATTCCCGTTATTTCCTCGTCATGCTGAACACCCGCCTGCCGAAGCAATGCCGCGGGCAGAAGTTTCGGCATCCCTGCTTGACCACCCGCAACAGGCAAGTATACGACGCAAGCGGGTTTGCAAAGTTTAGATTCCGAATCGAGTTCGGAATGACGGGTGCGTTTGGTTTAAATGAAAGATTGATATGAAAATAGACCCAGTATGCTTGATGGAAGTTGAAGAAAGCCAAGCTGCAGCTACGAGCGAGTACAAAGGTAAAACATATTTCTTCTGCGGTATAAGATGCAAAAGAAAATTTGACTCAAATACCGACAGGTATCTTGACCCATCCGCTCAAACTACCAAAACTCAAATCCCCCATCATCAATTGTCAATCCCTCTAAATTCTGTAATGCTCCCTATCCAGGGGATGCATTGTGCAAGCTGCGTCAATCGTATCCAGACAAATCTATCGAAGTTAAATGGCGTTGGTTCCGCTTCGGTCAATCTCGCAACTGAATCAGCAAGGATAGCATTCGACGAATCCAAGATTTCAATTGAAAGCATCAAGAAATCAATTGAAGAAATCGGTTATCAAGTCGTTGTGGCTGCAGAAGATGATCTCGAAGATGTAAAAGAAAACCTTGAGCAAAAAGAATATGCAGAATTGAAAAGAGATTTCATTTTAGCTGTGATCCTGACAATCCCAATATCAATTCTGAATATGTTCTTTGCTCATTCTTTCTTCTGGATGAATTATTTACTTTTTGCTTTTACAACTCCAGTCCTGATTTGGTCGGGCAGGAGATTCTTCATTGGTTTTTGGAAAATGCTGAAACACTTCACCACCGACATGAATACGTTAGTTGCAGTGGGAACATCTATCGCTTTTGTTTTCAGTGCAATAGCGACTTTTTTTCCAGAAATATTTACATCAATTGGAGAACATCCGTCGACTTTTTATGATACGACTGCTGTGATCATAACACTTATCTTGTTAGGTAGAATACTCGAAGCTAATGCGAAAGGCAGAGCATCCGAGTCACTTAAAAAACTATTCCACATTCAAGCCAAAACTGCACATGTGATCAGAAATGGCAATGAGCTGGATATTTCCATTAATAATTTAATGATCGGGGATATTCTCCTTGTAAAACCGGGAGAAAGAGTTCCGGTTGATGGCACTCTAATGGAAGGATACTCATATGTTGATGAATCTATGATTACCGGTGAAAGCATCCCAGTGGAGAAGCAGGCAGGAAGTGAAGTAATCGGTGCAACCATAAACCAATCAGGAAGTTTTACATTTCAAGCTAAGAAAGTAGGTAAGGACACTCTTTTCTCCCATATTGTAAGGATGGTCGAAGAAGCGCAAGCTTCGAAAGCACCAATCCAACAACTTGCCGATAAAGTCGCTTCGATATTCGTTCCTTCAGTTTTGGCAATAGCTATACTCTCTTTTATCGGATGGATGTTGTTTGGTCCTGAGTCAGGTCTTGCACATGCGATATTTAGCTCAATAGCGGTTTTAATTGTTGCTTGTCCTTGCGCACTTGGATTAGCGACACCAACAGCGATTATGGTTGGTACCGGAAAAGGTGCGGAGCATGGAATCATTATTAAAAATGCAAGAAGTCTCGAAATTGCACATAATATCGATACAATCGTATTGGACAAAACCGGAACTATTACAGTTGGTAAACCGAACGTGAATGAGATTCTTCCTATTCAACCATTCACTGAAAAGGAAGTACTTCAATATGCAGCATCAATCGAGAAACACTCTGAACATCCTCTCGCTCAGGCAATTCTTGAATACGCAAAGGCAGTTAGAATTGAATCTGAATCGGTTGAAAAATTCGAATCAATAACCGGACAAGGTGCGAAAGGAATTGTTAATGGAAAACAAGTTAAGGTTGGAAGTTATAATTATTTAGAAAATATATTTAATTCAAAAAATGTTTATCAAAACCAAATAAATGAATTAGTTGAAAAAGGTTACACCTTAATTTTTATAACCATTGACGATCAACCTGCTGGTATAATCGGCGTCTCGGATGTTATCAAAGAACATTCTCAGGAAGCAGTGAATGATATGAAGAAAAAGAGACTAAACACGATGATGATTACAGGTGATAATCTGAAAACTGCTTCTATCATTGGAAAACATGCTGGGATTGACAAAATTATTGCCGAGTTGCTCCCCAATCAAAAGGTAGAAGAAATTAAAAAGCTGCAATACGAAGGTAAAACTGTGGCGATGGTTGGCGATGGAATTAACGACGCACCCGCCCTCGCCCAAGCTGATCTCGGTATAGCGATGGGAACCGGTACCGACATTGCCAATGAGACTGGTGATATAATTCTTGTGAAAGGAGATTTACGAAGTGTGAATACTGCGATAGCACTTTCAAAGCGGACGATGAAGACTATACGCCAGAATCTTTTCTGGGCATTTATCTATAACATAATCTTGATACCGCTTGCGGCTCTCGGATATCTCGATCCGATGCTTGCGGCTGGGGCAATGGCGTTAAGTTCTGTTTCAGTCGTCGCAAACTCACTCAGACTTAAACGTTTCAAGTAATATATTGTTACCGCAGAGGCACAGAGAACGCTGAGAAAACCTATGTATTCTCAGCTACTCGGTTGTACAATTCATTCAGCATAAAACGCTACACTCAAAAATCCGCACCAATGCTTTAGCGAGAATGGTGCAGTTGTTCCTAACTCCGTCCCTTTAATCGGGAGCACCCCTTCCGTAAACGTATCCGAATATCGAGCGATTTTCCCTTTAAGTTTTTTGTTTATGACTCTTTCTACAACTTTATCTGCTGTTAATAAACCGAAAGGCACTGAATACTTCCCACACCAAACAACATTCTTCATTTCATCTGTGAACATTTTTACTTTCTCTGGCTGGACAATGTCTTTCAAATAATCATTCGCAATTCGTCTATCTTGTTCAGTAGCTTTCCAATGGGCAATCGAATCTTCTCCAAATGGAATATTGTTAAAATCTTTGCCATAATGGTTTGCATCGGACGATATCAAGAAAATAATATCTTTTCCAAGTACCAATGTATTTTCCTTGATATACTTGGCAATAATACCAGCTAACTTTTCTGAAACCACCTCCATCCTTTCAAACGGCATAGCAGTTACCATGATTGGAGTAATCTTAATATCCGGATTGAAATATTGTAAAAACGGGAGCAGCCCCTCGATAGAATGTTCAAGTTCATGCGCCCTGTTGTCAACCTTGAAGCACGAAGTATCAAGTCGGGTCTTGATAAACTCGCGGAGCGGAGAGATTTCAATATTCTTTCTTGGTCCTCTCCACTCTTTAAATTCATCCAACAGCAAAATGTTTTGTGGGTCACCGATCTCCTTTCTCACGGTGCCGTGCGTAACACCAAATATAACAGCTTCTTTAGCTTTTATGGTTTTAAATAATGGATAATATACTCTTGCCGCATACAAATAATCATCATGTGGTGAGATACCGCCAATCACGTCTGGTTCAATGACTTGAGTTTCGGTTGATTTGAGATATTTTACGAGTTTTTTCATTTGTTCGCCACTCCAGCAGTAGCCAATATCATCCCGAATGGGACGAATATGCTGGGCATTTCCATTGGTATTGAAAATAAATATCAGAATTTGAAACCAAAATACAGCTATGAAGTGTTTCATAAATAGATTATATTAAGCATTATTAACAAACAATTAAATAGGATAAATGTAAAAAATTGCTACTGACTTTCGGGACAGAAAAAGAGATAGACATAATTTATTGTATTGAATGTGGTGAATCACTCGATGACTTTTGTTTCTCTGACCTGGTAAACGACTTGAGTAAAATCCGAAATCATCACGATAAATGTAAAAAGAAAAAGAGATTTAATGGTGATTTCTGTTCACGGTTGTTTATTGCAGAGCCAATCGAACCGGATGAAATCTTTTAGGGCATTTTCAAAAATTAGTTTTTTGAACCGCAAAGGACACAAAGTTTTTACACCCCTGTGTGCCTAAACACTTCGGTGTGCAGGCAGAAAGAGCACTAAGAACCCAGCAATATCAATACTTGGTGAACTTTTCATTCAAATCAATATTTAGGTTTTATTCCAAGATTAAGGAATATAAAAGCATAAATATCAGTATTCTCTTCGATAATCTTGGTTGTAGGTTTGCCAGCACCATGTCCAGCTTTTGTTTCAATTCTTATCAACGTTGGATTCTCTCCTTTGTATTTTTCTTGCATCGTAGAAATATATTTGAACGAATGAGCTGGCACTACTCTGTCATCGTGGTCGGCAGTTGTTACGAAAATAGCGGGATAGTTTAAACCTTCACGAATGTTATGAAGAGGCGAAAATTTATAAAGGTTAACAAAATGTACCGAGTCATCACTCGACCCATAATCATCAATCCACGCCCAACCGATCGTGAACTTGTGAAAACGCAGCATATCCATTACACCCACCTGAGGGATAGCAACTTTAAATAAATCAGGGTGTTGATTTACAACGGCACCGATGAGCAAACCACCATTTGAAACTCCTTGAATTGCAAGTTTTTGTGGTGAAGTATATTTCTCATCAATAAGATATTCAGTAGCGGCTATGAAATCATCGAAGACATTCTGCTTCTTCAATTTAGTACCGTCCCGATGCCAGTTTTCGCCGTACTCACTTCCACCACGTAAATTAGCCACAGCATACACTCCACCCTGCTCAAGCCAAATTAAACGAGCCGCACTAAAATTAGGTGTCATACTCGCATTGAATCCACCGTAACCGTAAAGGAGTGTAGGATTTGTTCCATCAAGTTTAATATCTTTTCGATGAGTGATGAACATCGGAATCCGCGTTCCATCTTTACTCTTGTAGAAAACTTGTTTCGTCGTATAATCATCAGACGGAAAATCTATTTCTGTTTTTCGGAATAGTGATATCTGTCTTGTAGGAATATCATAACGATTTATTAAAGCCGGTGTCGTAAATGATGTCATAGAAAAGAAAACGAATGTGTCCTCTTTTTTTCCACTAAAACCGCTAACCATTCCAATCATAGGTAGTGGAATTTCGTTTTCAAGTGTTCCATCCAAACTATAAACGTAAACACGAGGAGTGACGTCCTTCATGTATGTGATAAATAGCTTCTCTCCTGCTGTTGTAACACTGTTAAGAACTTCGGGCCTCTCAGGAATTAAATCTTTCCAATTCCTTGGATCCGGATTTTTTGTGTCAACAATAATAATTTTACCGTTCGGTGCATTCCTATCCGTAAAAAGAATCAATCTATCAGTATCGTTATTGATTGCGTAGATTCTATCATCAAATGTTTCGATGATAGGCGTGAAAGATTCATTATTTCCATTCATATCTTTAAAGTAGTAGGCATTTCCTTTCTTGCCTGATTCCGATATAGAAAGAAACTGAAATCGTTCATCTTCGCTTACGCTAATCCCAAATGAACGCAGAGGATGTTCTTTATCTTCATGAATTATTATATCTTTTTCCTGAGGTGTTCCTAATTCGTGATAATAGACTTTTTGGAACTCATTCCTCATAGACAAAACTGACGATGAATCTTTAGGAATATCATATCGGCTATAGTAGAATCCATTTTTAAACCAAGCCATACCGGAGAACTTAATCCATTTCAACTCATCGTTTAGTTTCTTCCTTGCATCAACATCCATAACATATATTTCTCTCCAATCAGAACCGCTTTTTGAG
>JASEHD010000135.1 GCA_030019075.1 Bacteroidota bacterium | reverse complement strand
TACTCAGACCGCAAAAATCCAGACGACCTCTCAAGCCTTTCCGGAATACCAAAGTTTTTAGAGCAACTTGAAGTAGGTATCAAAGAACTCTTTCGTGTTCTAAAGCCCAACCGATATTGTGCGATTCTAATAGGTGACACAAGAAAAGGACAACACTATGTTCCGCTTTCACATTTTGTTCTCGACCTATGCTTACGAAACGGTTTTGCCTTGAAGGAAGAAATCATCAAAACTCAACATAACACCAAATATGGTTCACGCTGGAAGGCTGCGGCAAAGAGTTTTCAGTTTTATCTAATCATGCATGAACATCTTTTTGTGTTTCGCAAACCTAAGCTGGACGAAGATTGCTCAAGAATTCGTTACAGTCTTTTGATGTAAGGAACTCAACGTCTAACATTTCATAAAAGGTCAGTAACAAATTTCTTCTACTCATGTTTTTCATAGCATTGCCATGTAGCAAATCCAAAATCTACGCTCAAGAATCTTCGTTCAATAATGATAGTCGTTACTTTTGGGCTGATGTTGGAATTGGAGGAGCTTGGGTCAACAGCGGCATCGGCTCGCAGGGAGATAAATCATGATTTTCGGTCGGTTTCGGTTTTTACTATCAAAAAGGACATGATCTTTTTTCATTACGAATCATCGGTACTGTAGAACCTCGATTACACACTTGGGGAAATCATCGGAGCGAGAGTATCTCGGAATATGGTTTGCTCTACGGCAGAGCTGCAAAAGCAACTTACGGTGCTGCATCCGTTTCAGGTGGTATCAGCATTATGAGTGAATCACCCAATACCTCGTTTACAACCGTCGGGATTCCATTAGAAGCGCAGCTCATATGGACACCAATCTCAGTCTTCGGGATTGGCTTCAAGGGATTTGCGAATGTGAACTCGAAGAAATCATTTGGTGGAGGATTACTCTGTTTGCAAATTGGAAAACTATGATGAAAAATAATCAGATAAAAATTACTGCAGAATATCAAAAACAAGCGGCGGTAGAATTTCTTCAACTCGTCGTGGCTGGTGAGATAGAAAAGGCATATCAAAAGCATGTGGACTTCGGAGGCAAACACCACAATCCATATTTCCCTGCAGGTTTTCTGGCACTTCAAAAAGCGATGGAGGAAAATCACAATAAGTTTCCTAATAAACAGCTCGCTGTCAAACATGTACTTGGTGATGGCGACTTAGTTATTGTGCACTCTCATCTTATACTAAATGCCGACGAAGTAGGAATGATTGTCGCGCACTTATTCCGATTCCAAGATGATAAGATTGTTGAGATGTGGGATATTGGTCAGCAAATACCGCCCGATTCACCCAATAAGGAGGGGGCTTTTTAAACTGTATCTTAGAAGTGTGACTCACGTCCAGCGTTGAGTAGTTGAGTAAGTTAATATTCAGCCATAGTCATTCATTAATTATTTCTAACTTTTTGATTTTTCCTCTAAATTCAATACTCATCGCTCACCACTCTTCGCTCTATGCTACTTTCTCTTCCCCTGTAAAAACTCCTCGCACACTTTCACATCTTCCTCGCTTCCTAAGAACACGGGAGTGTGCTGGTGAAGTGCGGTCGGTTGAACGTCAAGTATTCGCCGTTTCCCATTTATTGCACGTCCACCCGCTTGCTCGATTATGTACGACATCGGATTACACTCATAACACAACCGAAGTTTTCCCTCCGGATTTTTCTTATCACCCGGGTAGGCAAAAATACCACCATACATCAGAGTACGGTGCGCATCTGCGACCATCGTTCCAATGTATCGCATAGAGTACGGTCTGCCTGTTGCTTTATCTTCTTCCTTTAAATAATTTATATAGTTTTGCATGCCCTTATCCCAGAGGTTGAAGTTTCCTTCGTTCATACTGTAGATTTTTCCTTTCTTCGGAATTCTAATATTCTCGTTTGAAATGAGAAACTCACCTACCGTAGGATCGAGCGTGAATCCGTGCACACCATTTCCGGTAGAATACACAAACACTGTACTCGATCCATAAATCACATATCCGGCAGCCACCTGATTGTAACCGGACTGTAAACAATCGGCTAATGTTCCTTTTCCTTCCGGAGAAATTCTTTTATAGATACTGAATATAGAACCGATTGTAATGTTTGCATCAATATTGGAGGAACCATCAAGTGGATCGTACAACAGCACGTAACCACCTGAGCGGTATTCTTCCGGGATGTGAAGAATGTCTTCATTTTCTTCCGATGCCATCACGCAAAGGTGACCACCGTGATCCATCGCTTTGTAAATAGTCTCATCTGCAAACTCATCGAGCTTCTTCACTACGTCGCCGCTGATATTCATACGATCTGTTGTGCCGAGAATATTTACAAGCCCTGCTTTGCTTACCTCCCGCCACACTAATTTTGCTGCGAGTGAAAGATCGTGAAGAATTGCAGAAAATTCACCTGTGGCGGCTGGATGTAAATGTTCTTGTTCGTGAATAAATCTTTCTAAAGTTATGAATTTTTTTGATGAAGTTACCATCGAAATATCCTCTATTTAAAAAAATGATTAGAGTATTTATATGTCTACATGAATGTAACAAAATGAGTCATGAGAAGCAATTGCATTTTTAAAAGATTGTAACTATATTCAAATTAAATCCTAATAAATCTAATATATAACCATGAAAATAGTCGCATGCATAAACCATGTTCCCGATACTGAGGCAAAGGTTAAAGTCGGGGGCGATGGCAAAACAATTGATAAAGCAAGTATAAACTTTATTTTAAATCCTTATGACGAGTTTGGAATCGAAGCTGCGCTTCAGTTGAAAGAGAAAAACGGCGGAGAAACGGTCGCTCTTTCACTTGGCGGCGATACACACAAAGAAACTCTCAGAAAAGCGCTTGCTATGGGAATTGACAAAGCAATTTTATTAAAAGACGATTCCGTTCGTGATTCATTCTCGGTAGCGAAAGCACTCGCTGACGAGCTGAAAACATTATCACCCGATTTTATCCTTTTCGGCAAACAATCTATTGATTACTCTGATGAGCAGGTTCCCGGATTAGTCGCAGAGTTCATGGGAATCCCCTCCGTGTCGTGTGTTGTAAAAATGAACTTGCAAGATAAAAAGGTAATCTGTGAGAGAGAAATAGAGGGTGGACATGAGATTGTAGAAGCAACTTATCCTTTAGTAATCTCAGCACAGAAAGGTTTGAATGAACCGAGATATCCATCGCTGAAAGGTATCATGGCTTCAAAAACAAAACCAATAGAAGAACATAAACCTGCATCCGTTTCCAATGTGGTTGAAGTTCTCTCAATGCAGATGCCCGCCTCAAAACAGGCGGGAAAGATTGTAGGAACAGACTCGAGTGCAGTACCTGAAATGGTACGACTGCTGCACGAGGAAGCGAAAGTTATATAATTGATATGGGATATGAGATATGAGATTTGTGAAAAAACATTTTTTATTTTTGAATTTTTACTTTTAAATTGATTATGAAAATACTCGCATTCGCCGAACAACGTGAAGGAAAATTTAAAAAATCAGCATTCGAGGTAACACAAGCGGCAAAAACCATTGCCGATCAGCTTGGAGCTGAACTTGTTACTCTTGTTATTGGTGATGAGGTGGAAAGTATTTCGCCTGCACTTTCCGCATACGGTGTGTCACGAATTTTAGTGGCTCAAGATCCACGGCTTCATTATTACTCAACGACTGTTTATGGAAAGATCTTGGCAGAAGCAGCACTTCAAGAGCAGGCGACTGTCATATTTCTTCCTGCAAGTCAGATGGGAAAAGATTTAGCACCACGGGCAGCGGTGAAACTTTCGGCTGGAATTGCTGCCGATTGTATAGCGCTCAGTGTTGAGAGCGGGGAAATTATCGCGACAAGGCCGGTTTATGCAGGTAAAATACTTATTAAGGAAAAAATAAATACACCTGTTAAGATGTTCACGCTAAGACCAAATATTTTCACTGCGGTTATGAAAAATAGCATGCAAACGAAAATTGAGAAAATTTCAGTTAACTTAACTGATGCTGATTTTAGCACAAAAGTTACTGGTGTCAAGATAGTCGAAGGAAGACCCGATGTAACAGAAGCGGATATTATAGTTTCCGGAGGTCGGGGAATGAAAGGTCCTGAACATTTCCACCTTATTGAGAAGCTTGCAGATACACTTGGCGCAGCGGTCGGTGTATCACGTGCAGTTGTTGATGCCGGCTGGCGTCTGCACGATGAGCAGGTCGGACAAACCGGAAAAACAGTTTCACCTACACTTTACATTGCGTGTGGAATTTCGGGTGCGATACAACATGTTGCTGGTATGTCTTCCTCGAAGTGTATTGTCGCAATAAATAAAGATAAGGATGCACCCGTTTTTCAGATAGCCGATTATGGTATTGCGGGCGATGTATTTGAGATTCTCCCTGTACTTACAGATGAGATAAAAAAATTAGTTGGGAAATAAAAGAATGATAGAATAATGGAACGAGTCCAGGTCGATATATTAGGTTTATCAACGAGCCAGCAAAGCGGTGGCGCCTATGCACTCATTTTGAAAGAAGTCAATGGCAACCGCCGGCTCCCGATTATCATAGGTGCATTTGAAGCTCAATCGATCGCGCTGGAAATTGAAGGCATTAAACCCCCTCGTCCGCTTACACATGACTTGATGAAAAACCTCCTTGAATCACTTGGAGCGGAGCTTACTGAAATTACTATCAGCGAGCTTCGAGAGGGTACTTTCTTTGCCACACTTAACTTTAATAGTCAAGAAATTGATGCCCGCCCGAGTGATGCAATTGCTTTGGCGGTGCGTTTTGGGGTACCTATCTACGTTTCGGAAAAAGTTATGGAAGATGCTGCTTTCTTCCCTGAAAGCGATGATCAGGCATCTCCCGCAAAAACAACCGAGAGCCACTTGACGAAATTGGAAGCACTCAAAGCACAGTTAAATGAAGCGGTAGAACGAGAGGATTACGAAAAAGCAGCTTTGCTTCGAGATGCAATCAAAAAAATCGAGCAGTAATAATATCATCGTTTCACCAACATAATCATTTCCCGAACAGCCAGCTCTAATCCCACCGATATCGCACGAACGATAATTGCATGTCCGATGCTTACCTCTTCGATTTCTTTAATTTTTGCAATTGGCCGGATATTTTCATAATTAAGTCCGTGTCCCGCATTTACACCAAGCCCAATTTGTCTGCCGAAGATTGCCATTTTGCATATACGTTCGATATGTTTCTTCTTTGATTCCTCCGATTTAGCATTTACATATTCGCCCGTGTGAATTTCGATCATGTCGGCATTTATCTTTTTTGCCGCCTCAATTTGTTTCCGTAACGGATCGACAAAAAGACTCACTAAAATACCCCGTTCATGAAATTGTAGAATACATTTTTTTAAAGATGATTGTAAGCGAAACACATCCAGGCCTCCCTCGGTTGTAAGCTCTTGGCGTTTTTCTGGAACAAGCGTAACAAGATCGGGTTTGATCTGAAGAGCAGTGTTAATAATTTCAGGGATCGCTGCCATTTCTAAATCTAACTTAGTTGATATATTTTTCCGCAAGACTTTCACATCGTTATCGCGGATATGGCGTCTATCTTCACGCAGATGGCATACGATTCCATCAGCACCAGCATGTTCGCAAATAAGTGCAGCTTCAGTTAGATCGGGGACATTACCTCCACGTGCATTGCGAAGCGTGGCAATATGATCAATATTAATTGAAAGTCTCATATGATTACAATTTCTTTCGAATAATAAATTGAAATCGCTCTGGCTTTTTACTTACTATTCGTATTTCTGATGGAGCCGTGAGAACGGGCACAAAAGTTTTCGACGAATCTTGTATCAGATTTTGATAGTTAATATGAAGACGAAAATCTTCTTCTTTCAGTTTAGCTAATTGTTCTATACCGCCACGGACAATGATGTCCATTTTGGGAGGTATGAAAATCACTTCCCGGTTGGTCGGTGCCGTTTCAACAATTATTGGAATTCCAAGAAACGTTTTTTCAGCAAATGGCTGAACATTTACATGGAGACGCACTGATCTGGGAACAAGTTCAATTGAGTGACTTGCAGGATCTTCCAGGGGAATATTATCATCTATAGGGGTTGTTAAATTATCGTACTTTCTATAAATCGTATGGAATGCTAATATATCTTTTAATACATTTTCAGAACCCCCAATTGAGATACTCTCAGGTGTAACTTCCATAGGACCAACTTGCCCGTATCCTTCACGATATCCCAATACTATGCGCGGTATTACGGGTACTTTTTTCTCCCAATAATTATCAATTGCAAGTATAATAGTATCTGGCTCAACAGCGATTGGTCGAAGTGCGGTTGGTAAATTCACATGTTCTAATAAATTTTTACTTGTAATTAAAAAATCTTTCGAGCCAATTGATGAGACGTCTATATAGTAATTAATCTGGGGTGAAAGATAAAGCCCTGCAAGCGCCCATCCTCGCCCGCGAAAATGAGCATTAACAAACTTCGGGATGGAGTGCTTGAGCGCTTTCCCTTCCTTCAGGTTCTCAATGACCACGGGAAGCGTCTTTGCAACACTAAACTCTTCGCTCAGATTTATTGAAATCCATGTGAGAATTGCAAAGAGAACCGACCCTATTAGAATATGGTATCGCTTATTTTCCATAAAATAAAAAACTCCATCCCGCATTAGTGGATGGAGTTAGCAGAAGATTGCTTAATCATTTCGGAAATTTCACTTTCATTAACTCATCAATCAGTTCATCCCGATTTGCGCGGGAGATTTGTCGACCAAAGATCGTAAGTCCGGGTATGCTGCGAGCGTAACGCCGGAGCTGATGTACTGTCATAGCGTTTAATTGTTCGCGGTATGTTAATTCATCTTCGCTTACTGGCGTCGGAATATCTTCTGATTCCTGTGTCGGCAAATCTACCGAAGATTCTTTTATGGTTTTAGGTTTCCGGGGCTTAGTAATTCTTTGCCGAGCTGGGGTAGGAACCTCATCCATTGATTTCTTCTCGTATGGAGGTTTGAGGGTTTGTGATTGTGGGGGATGAATTACTATTTCAGTGTCATCATCAGGCCGGGGAATCACGTGTACGGAAATAAGCTCTCCGATTCTCTGTGCTGCTGCTGCCCCAGCATCCACGGCGGCTTTTACCGCCGCAACATCACCAATGATTTTCACAGTGATATACCCACCACCGGTACGCTCCTTGCCGATGAGTTGTACCTCTGCGGTTTTACACATCGCATCCGATGCTTCAATCGCACCCACAAGCCCCTTGGTCTCTATCAAACCGAGTGCATACTCGAGCATTTTATATCCGATTGATTAATGATCAAGATTAAAAAGTTTTATTACTTCTCGGCACGTTTGGGTAATATCATCTCCACATCGCTGTGAGGTCGTGGAATTACGTGAACCGAGACAAGCTCGCCAACACGCTGTGCTGCTGCTGCTCCGGCGTCGGTCGCCGCTTTCACTGCACCTACATCACCGCGAACCATAACTGTAACATAACCGCCGCCGATAACTTCTTTACCAATTAGGGTAACCTTAGCTGCTTTCACCATTGCGTCAGCCGCTTCGATAGAACCAACGAGACCTTTTGTCTCAACCATCCCCAAGGCATCAAGTGATATTTCCGCCATTAATCTTTCCTTTCAATTAATATTGTTACATTTTAACTTTTATACGTGAATCGAATATACTGAAATGGGAGCATATTGTCAATTTTTTTTATTTAAAAAATTGTAAGAATTTTAAATAAAATGCTTCAAACCTTGTGAATATAAAAGGGGACTTATTATGCCAAGCGTAGAAACAACCGAAAGAAAACTTTCCCCAAAAGTCACTCAGTGGCTTAATGATATTATCAAACGGGGTCATTATCCCTTCAGGGAAGTAGCCGTGAAACTAGTGTAACGTCCCATAGATAAGTAGACATTAATAAAATAATTTAGTATATTG
>JASEHD010000134.1 GCA_030019075.1 Bacteroidota bacterium | reverse complement strand
AATAAGAAGCAGATTATTTGATATTATATAACACTTTTTCCAATTAATGTCAAATAATGAAAACACATTTTCAACGCTATGCGAAATCTCTAAACCTGGATTATAGACAGGAAATATTTCAAATCACCCTCATGTGAAAGCAATCCACCTAATCCATTATATATCAATTAGTTACATAGAATTGTTCTTTAGTGAACTGAGCAATGTTTGAAATACGTATATCATCGTTAGGGGAAAGTTATGTTTTTATTTATTTTCTGTAATTTGGAATACAGATTTTGGATTTCTTCAGTGGGATTACCATACTTCATCCCTTCCTTTAGTATTTGAAGTGCGTCTTGATTTTCTCCTAAGGTGGCATAAAGATTTCCTAAATTGAAATATGCTTGAGCATAATCAGGTTTAGATTCGAAAGATCGCTTGTAATGGTATATAGCAAGTTCGGATCGATTTAATTTTTTATAAATTGTTCCTAACTTGTCGTGAACCTCATAAAAATTTGAATCTATACTTAGTGCCTCGTTATAAACTTTCAAAGCACTGTCGAGAAGATTGAAATGCTCGTAGAGCATTGCTAAATCAACATATCGTGATTGACTGGTAGAATCCATTGCTATCATTTTCCTACAGACATTAACAGCTTCATCATTTAATCCCATTAGGAAATATGTTTGTCGTAATTTTGAATATCCCATGAAATCATTGGGATTCAGTTCAATGTATTTATTTAGGATGACAACAGTCTTTCCATATTCTTGTTTATCGAAATAATGACCAGCTAAATTAAAATATGAACGGCGCATTTGGGGTGCTTTATTTATTGCATCAAGCCAAAGTGCTTCGCTGTTTTTCCAAATAGGCAGCCGCTGTAATGAACCGAACGTAGCAAATCCAAGTATGAGAAGTATAAATACAATCCCAATTTTTGATTTTCGGACAAACTGCTCACTAAGCAAGATGGTAATAACCAGTATTGAAAATCCGATGAGTGGTGTATATAATCGATGCTCGAGAATAGGTACTGCTACGGGAAAAATATTTAATGTCGGAAGCAACCCAACAAAGAGAAAAAGTAATCCAAAACTTAATCTGCTGTTATAATGTGCGGCGACACCTATAGCAACAATAAATACGATTGTGATAAACCATGCAAAATATTTCCAGGGTGGATCGAGCCAAATCAGATTGTCAAGTGGATGCTCTATACATAACCGAAATGGGAATAGAAGAAGATTAAGATGTTCTGTAAATAACAACGGCAGAAGTCTCAATCGTCCGTAAAATGAGAGCTTGCCGTACAATTTTTCCACACCGATGAACTCTCCAAAAATATTCAATCGGATGAACATATATCCAATTAGTACCACCAGCGGGATGGAGTATCTTATGAAAGTGGAAGAACTAAATAACGATCTCAGTGAATCCCTTTTTATTACAACATCATAAAGCGGAAGAAGAAAAATATAGAATGCGGCTGATTCCTTAGTGAAGAGAGCAAAAGTAAATGATAAGATGCTCAAAGTAAAATATAATTTTCCTTTCTCAGGTTTTGCATGATGTTGAATATAGAAGTATATCATCAAGACAATAAAAAGTCCCAATAATACATCATTGCGGCCCGCTATCCATGCAACTGCTTCAACTTGAAGCGGGTGCAGCGCAAATAGGAGAGTGCTAAAGAGTGCAATTAATTTATTACGCGTTAATAGTTCTATGAGGAGAAATATAAATAAAGCTGTGATACAATGAAGCAAGATGTTCGTTAGATGATATCCCGCAGGATTCAATCCCCAAAATCTGTAATCAATTATGTAGCTGATTAAAAGGATAGGGCGATAATAGACACTCTCCTTACGGTGCGATGTGAAAGCGTGCGTTGTGAAAGAATTGAATATATTCGAGACATCACTTATATAGCTTTCATTTTCGTAAATGAGGTCATAGTCGTCGTAGTTGACGAAATCGAATTGCAATGTCTGTAAATATACAACTCCTATGCTTGCAGCAATGAGGAGAAAATATTTCCATGATGTTCGTGAGTTTGAATCGAACATACTATAAAATGTTTAATATTTACTTGTGAATAAAGGCACTTTTTGCAAATGGATTTTGTGCAGCAGATATTGGCTAAGTGTGAATAATGTTAAGACGCCATACTTTATACTTCGTTTCCAATTTATGGAAGAGGCACTATCATGATACCGAACTGGTACCGGTATCTCGCCGATGCGAACACCAAATGCAACACATTGTACAAGCATCTGGCTGTCAAAAACAAAATCGTCAGAATTGTTTTCCCATGGGATGGTTTCTAACACTTCCCGAGTAAAAGCACGGAAGCCAGTATGCCATTCCGACAAATTCATACCTGTACAGATGTTTTCAACAAATGTGAGCATCCGGTTAGCGATGTATTTATAAAGAGGCATACCACCTGCGAGAACTTCTTTCCGAGTGCGTATTCGAGAGCCAAGCAAAACATCGAGGAAGCCCTCTTTTAGCAAACCAACCATGTAGGGGGTGAGTCGGCTGTCATATTGATAATCAGGATGAATCATCACAATAATATCAGCACCATGCTCAAGTGCGAGTTTATAGCAAGTCTTTTGATTTGCTCCGTAGCCGCGATTCATGTCATGCCGGACAACGGTTAGTCCTAACTTTTTCGCAATCTCAACCGTGTTATCAGTGCTTGCATCATCAACGAGAATAATTTCATCAACGATATTGGGTGGAATATCTTTTATGGTGGGTTCGAGTGTTCGCTCAGCATTATAAGCTGGCATTACGACGATGACTTTCATATGACTTGAGAAAATTGTTAATATTCCTTGCCTGAAACACGGCGGATGTTTGCTCCTAATGAGTGGAGTTTCTTTTCGATGTGTTCATAACCCCGATCGAGATGATAAATGCGAAGTACTTCAGTTTTACCTTCAGCAACAAGACCAGCAAGCACAAGACTTGCCGATGCTCGTAAATCGGTAGACATTACTTTTGCCCCAATTAATTTTTTCACTCCTTTTGTAATAGCCGTATTTCTGTCCTGTTCAATGTCGGCTCCTAATCGTGCAAGCTCGGGCACATGCTTGAAGCGATCAAAATAGATCGTATCGGTAATTACCGATGATCCTTTTGCAATACTCATCAATGCGATCCACTGTGCTTGCATATCAGTAGGAAAACCTGGGAATACAGAAGTAGTTACATCTACAGGTTTTATTGTTCTGTGTGCTTTGATTTTTATCCATGTCTTGCCTATGGTCACGAGAGAACCAGTTTCTTGAAGCTTTGTAATAATTGCTGTAAGGTGATTCGGATTGCAGCCATTGAGAGTTATCGAGCCGCCGGTAATTGCTGCGGCGACTAAAAAAGTACCGGCTTCTATCCTGTCTGGGATCATAACATCGTCGGATGGATTCAATGCGTCCACACCTTCTATTTCCAATCTTGTTGTCCCGATGCCATTAATTCGTGCGCCCATTCTAACTAAAAATTCAGCTAACGCAATTATCTCTGGTTCTATGGCAGCATTCTCTATAGTCGTCGTTCCTTTAGCCAAAACCGCAGCCATCAGAATATTTCCAGTCGCGCCAACACTCGATATGTCGAACGTTATTTTTGCCGCTTTCAATCGTTTTGCTTTTGCAATAATGTATCCTTTGTCGATCTCAATTTTTGCACCTAACTTTTGGATTCCTTCAATGTGAAGATTGACGGGCCTCGGTCCCCAAGCACATCCCCCGGGAAGAGATACTTTCGCATAACCATATCGAGCTATGAGTGGTCCCAGAACATAAATAGATGCGCGCATTTTCTTGACCTGTTCGTAGGGTGCTTCTAACTTACTTACACGAAAAGTATTGAGTTCCATTGTATGCGACCTTTTTTCAATCTCAACACCCATCATCTCAAGTAATTTGCTCATCGTTGTAATATCGCGAAGATCAGGAATATTTTCGAAACGATATTTTCCACTTGCCAGAAGCGTTGCCGGCATCAGAGCAAGAGCAGCATTCTTTGAACCGCTAATTACAACTTCCCCTTCTAACTTTTTACCACCATGAATAACGAATTTGTCCACCTATTTTTTCCTTTTGTTTGCTTCGTGAATATACGTTATCTGCATTTGAAAAACAATCCTTGACAATGATTGTAAAAACAATTAATTTCTGAGTACAAGATCATACAAGGATAAAATATAAATGTCTGTATTATTACAAAATTGCCGCATCATCACTGCTGAAAAAGATTATCTTGCAGATATTTATATCAGCAAAGATAAAATTACAGATATCGGTGTGAATTTGTTAATTCAAGCTGATCAAATCATAGATGCTTCTGGAAAATACGTAATACCTGGCGGTGTGGATGTTCACACACATCTGGACATGCCTTTGGGTGATACATTTTCAAGCGATGATTTCGAGACAGGAACGCGTGCTGCTGCGTTTGGTGGAACGACAACAATAATTGATTTTGCCACACAGTCACGAGGAATGCGAATTAGAGATGCCTTTGATTTATGGATGAGAAAAGCAGAAGGGAAAGCATGCATTGATTATGGATTTCACATGATTATTACCGATTTGTCAGAAGCACAACTCAGAGTTATGGATGAAATGGTTCAGGAAGGTGTTACGAGTTTTAAATTGTTTATGGCGTATCCTAATTCTTTAATGGTAGATGACTCAACAATCTTAAAAGCGATGAATAAAGCTAAAAAAAACGGCAGCTTAATATGTGTACATGCCGAGGATGGTAATGAAATCGAAAATCTTATTAAACAGTCAATTACAGATGGGAAAAAAGAACCAATCTATCATGCGCTCACCCGTCCGCCCAGCACGGAAGCAGCTGCTGTCAAGCGAGTGATTCGACTTTCGAAAGAAGCTAATGTGCCTGTGTACATTGTTCACGTATCCTCTTTCGATGCCCTCAAGCAAATTAGCGATGCTCGTTTAGAAGGTTATCCTGTTTTCGCTGAAACATGTCCACAATATTTATTTCTCTCGATTGAAGATTTAAGAAGACAGAATTTTGAAGGGGCAAAATATGTTTTCACGCCACCCGTTCGAGAAAAATGGCATCAAGAGAAATTGTGGGAAGGGTTAATAAATAATTCGCTTCAAATCGTATCAACAGATCACTGTCCGTTTAATTTCAAAGGACAAAAAGATTTGGGTAGAAATGATTTTACGAAAATACCGAATGGAGGTCCCGGAATAGAAAATAGAATGCAGTTAATCTTTGAGGGTGGAGTAAATCAGAAACGTATTTCACTCAACCGGTGGGTTGAAATTACTTCAACTGCACCTGCAAAAATATTTGGTATGTACCCAAAGAAGGGAACAATCGCTGTAGGCAGTGATGCTGATCTCGTTGTTTGGGATCCAAATGCAGAACATATCATTAATGCTCGAACGCATCATATGCGTGTGGATTATTCGTTATATGAAGGATTTAAGGTGAATGGAATGGCGGAGGTTGTGATTTCCCGCGGGGAAGTTATTATTGATAAGGGAAGATGGTTAGGAAATATTGGGCGAGGAGAATACATTAAGAGAAAATCTTCGATCGAACCTTAGACGGAAATTATATGCTACCATTATAAAAAAATCCCTGCCTGTATGGCAGGGATTTTTTTGATGATCAACATTTACCGCAGATAGTGTTAATTCAATCCTCTTCTTTTCAGGAGCGCATCATTTTTTGGCTCCGCACCTCTAAAGCGTTTATAGAGAAGCATCACATCTTCACTTCCGCCTTTTTCGAGAATATTTTTTCTGAAAGAAGCTGCCGTTTCTTGATCGAATAAACTTTTCTCTTTGAATGCTTCGAACGCATCTGCATCGAGGACTGCTGCCCAGATGTAACTATAGTAACCGGAAGAATATCCACCTGAAAAAATATGTTGAAAGTTAGTACTTTGATATCGGGCTTCAATTTGTGGAATCAATCCCATCTTTTCTAATGATTCTTTTTCGAATTTCAGAGCATTTCTTTCCGTGGTGTCCGTCAAAGTGTGCCAATCCATATCCAAAAATGATGCAGCTAAGTATTCGACAGTTTCAAAACCTTGATTGAAAAGTCGTGCATTGATAATCTTATCAATTAATTCTTGAGGCATTGGTTCGTTCGTTTCGAAATGTTTTGCATACAATTTCAACCCTTCGGGATCAAACGCCCAGTTCTCCATAATTTGAGAAGGAAGTTCGACGAAGTCTCTTGGGACTCTCCTTGCACTTGGATAAACGGTGTTTGCGAGCAAACTATGAAGTGCATGACCGAATTCATGAAACAACGTGTTAACTTCATCCACGCTCATCAGGGAAGGTTTATCGGCAGTCGGTTTTGAGAAATTACCCACGTTGGTAACTAAAGGAGTAACATAATTACCGCTCATATTTGATTGACCTCTGAATGTGCTTGACCATGCGCCGCTTCGTTTACCTTCACGAGGATAGTAATCGGAGTAAAAAATACCGATGTGTTTACCATCAGCTTCCTTAACTTCAAAAACTTTTACATCAGGGTGATAAACTTGTATATCATTTCGTTCAATAATTTGTATTCCATACAACTTTGAGGAAATATCGAAAACCCCCGTTCTAACATTTTCCATTTTGAAATACGGACGAAGCATTTCTTCATTCAAAGCATATTTTTCTTTTTTCACTTTTTCAGCATAATACCACCAATCCCATGATTCTACCTTGAAATTCACTCCTTCTTTGTCGATTATTTTTTGCAAGTCTTCAACTTCAACGCTTGCTCGCTTTAGTGCAGGTTTCCAGAGATTATGTAAAAATTTATAGACTTCTTCTGGCTTACCCGCCATGTTTTTTTCAAGAACATAATCTGCATGAGTTTTATATCCTAACAGATTCACTCTTTCAACCCTCAGGGCTGCGATTTTAGCCAGGATATTTTTGTTATCAAATTCATTATTGTTATTGCCTCTATTCAGGTAACCTTTGAATAATTTCTCTCTCAAGCCACGTCTCTCTGAATGTTGGAGAAATGGAATAAAGCTTGGCTTCTGAAGTGTAAACACCCACTTCCCTGCCTGACCTTTTGATTTTGCCATCTCCGCGGCAGACTTGATAACGTCATCGGGAAGACCAGCAAGGTCGTCTTTATTTTCGATAACTAATCCAATTGCATTAGTTTCCTTTAAAAGATTTTCACCAAACTTTAGAGAGAGGAGACTAAGTTCTTCGTTTATTTTTCTAAACTTATCTTTATCAACGTCATGCAGGTTCGCACCACCTCTTATAAAATCAAGGTAATAATTTTTTAAAACAGTTTGTTGTTCGGTTGTGAGATTAAGTTTCTCTCTCTCGTTGTAAAGTTGCTTAACTCTTTCGAAAAGTTTTGGATTGAGATTGATATCGTCTCTTAGTTTCGAAAGCATGGGAGTGGTGGTTCTAGCAATTTTTTGCATCTCATCATTTGTGTTTGCTGAATTTAGATTTGAAAAAACGCTGGTGACTCTGTCTAAAAACTTATCGCTTTTATCAAGCGCTTCGATTGTATTTTCGAATGTCGGTTTTGCTGAGTTGAATACAATAGCATCAATAGAAGCATTCGTCTGTTTGATACCTTCTTCAAATGCCGGTAAATAATGCTCGAGTTTAATTTCGTCAAACGGTGGTGTTTCAAATGGAGTTTTCCATTCTGTAAAGAAAGGATTAGTACTATTTTTATCAGTTTGAAAATTAAATGCTGTGAGCGAAATGAATAAAGAAAATATAAAAAGTGACTTCATAATAATTTGGATTCCTTTAATTTGTTGTTGGAGGATAAAAAAAATTATGAGTTTAAAATAAGCATATTCGTACATATATACAATCTTAATGATATTTCAAAGAGAGATATTTAAAACTCCGGAGCGAATTTTTATTATTTCTTAAAGTAAGGTAAAAATGAATATTAGGTTGTTTGATTGGATTTTTATCAGCAAATAAAAAAAATCCAAAAAAATTGGTATTGTTACCCAATTTTTAACCTTTCCCGTCATTTAACAAAACCCCTAAATTTCAAAAATAAAGCCAATTTTTTACTGTAAATAAATTCCCCATAAATAATTTCATTAAAAATTACAAAAATATCAGCTTTTTACTTGACTTTCATTAAAAAAATCCTAAATTGAAACTTCACGGTGGGGA
>JASEHD010000133.1 GCA_030019075.1 Bacteroidota bacterium | reverse complement strand
GCGTCACCGTTTACGGTGATGCGGATAAGAATTTTATCGTTCTGCGTAACATCAGCGTTCATGAATCCGGGATTCACCACCGAGAATGAAATTACCGCAAACCCGTCATTCAGACATGTTTCTGGTCGGAATCTGAACGGAGCAATCCTCAGTTGGCTATGCTTAGATGCTGACCAAAAGAATGTCAGCATGACGAGTAGGATGGGTGCTGAGCATAGCCGCATGGCATAACCACTGTTTTCTACTCCTATTTTCATAGCAGTTAATCAATAATTCTGACGCTTTGTACTTCCACATGAGGATATTGTCGTAATGGAATCACTATTCCATAATCAAATAGCGTATCGATTATACCAAATACGTGAACTCTCCGTGAAAGATATGGTACAAGTATTGAATCTTTGACATAGACCCTGTTATGACGATACGATGGTTCACCATACAACCACTCGAAATTATCTAAAATAAAACCAGAGGGTTCTACCTCACCACCAACCCATGGTAAAGTGTCAATAAAATATTTTACTGTTCCCTCAATAGCACCAATGGTTAGTTGCGGAATCTCATGGCGACTATAAACTATAGCTTGTCTCCTTTTGTCAAAAAAGAGTTTTAATTCATTCTCACGATGAAGAAATGAATTAACATCCATCAAAGCGCGAAAATACCGTCCTTCCCACTCATCTATAATATTGCCGCACGACATTTTCGTTGCGCCCAAGGATGATATTTTTAATCCATTATTTATAGAAAGAGTGAAAGAACCCACGTATTGGTTACATGGTCCATTACCATTGAAACCGTCTGGTTTGTGAAATTCAATAGTTACATCCCGAATAATAGATGGCAGAATATCTCTTCTGCCCGTTGTAACATCTTCAAAGTATCGAAAGAGCCATTTTCCATAGATAACAGAATCAATACTTTCCCTGATAATTTTTATTGGAGCAAAAACAACAGGATGGTGAGATCTCCGAAGAACTATCAAATGGGCAGGATAGCCAATTGCCATGTATAGACCAGTTGGATGAAACTCGTGTGCATAGACTTTCAACGCTCTTCCAATATTTTTTACTTGATCGATTGTTACGCTGATGCTAACACTCGGTCGCAAGCCAAGCAATATTCCAATAACCATATCTCGCCGATAATCAATTTCAGGAAATGTAGTCGACATCGGATATTTAGCAAGAAATTCTTCCTCCTCTGATTTGCTCCTCAATGTAATCGTAGCGAGTTCTTGGTTACTAAAGGCGTCCGAACTGTGAATGATAGTTCCGAAAGGTATTTCATCCCTACGGTCCACAATCGGATTTGAGTTATCTGCACAGCTTATAAGAAAACTACAAAGCAATAGTAAAATACCATAGACTTTCATGTCGATTCTCCTTTCATTCCAAGCTAATCTTACTGTATAAAATATCCGAAAATAGCATCTGAAAATCAAGTCTGAAATACTTACCTAATATTTGTAAATCTCCTAACTTTTGGTAAATTACATAAAACTTTTTAATACGATGTCAATACCAAATTCACTCACAATTTTCCGCATAATCCTAACACCGGTTTTTGTCATTTGCCTTTTTTCTGAATCGTCCTTCTGGAAACAAATATCTTTGATAATCTACGTCGTAGCCGCACTAACAGATTGGTACGATGGCTGGGTTGCACGTAAATTGGGTAATATTACCCGATGGGGAAAATTCCTTGATCCTCTCGCTGATAAAATTCTTTCACTCGCCGCTCTCTTTTCTTTCGTTTATCTGAATCTCATTGATGGGTGGATGGTTTGGATTATCTTTACTCGTGATGTCATCATCACTTCGCTCAGAAGTTACGCAGAATGGACAGATCAACCGATTATCACATCCAAGACCGCACAAGCAAAAACGTTCGGTGAATTCATAGTAATCTATTACATACTCATCATGTACATTGCAAGTACAATCCCCTGGATCAGACATGATTTTAAAGATTGGATAGGGAATCTGATGCACCCACAAATTTTGTTCGGTATGATGCTTCTTGTTACGCTCTCGACGATAGGCACTGGAATTATGTACATTTTCGATAACAGAAAACTTGTTCAAAAACTGTATGTCCGATATCTCGGCGTCTCAGAACAACAATAAATCTATCCCTTTCACGATAAGATTTTTCGCCACAGGATTTTTCAGTGGATACTCACCTATTGCCCCTGGTACATGTGGCAGTATCGTTGGAATTCTGATTTATGCAGTACCAGGGTTTGAATCACCTCTAATCATTATAACAATGAGCATCTTTTTTTTTCTTATCGGTGTCTATGTTTCATCGGTGATGGAAAATAAATTAGGAGACGATCCATCCATAGTCGTTATTGATGAAATTGTTGGAATGTGGATTTCTCTTATTTTTCTTCCAAAATCATTAACGGTCATACTCATAGCTTTTTTCTTCTTCAGAGCATACGATATTTTCAAACCACAACCGGCACGGTATGTTGAAAAATATAAAAATGGCTGGGGTATTATGCTCGATGATGTTGTAGCGGGGATTTATGCAAATATCAGTGGGCAAATATTATTATTATCATTTCCTTTGCTACTTAAGTGAAAGCGATCATCATAAGTATTGGCGATGAAATTCTGATCGGGCAAGTTCTGAACACCAACGCTGCTTTCATATCGGAGAAACTAAACAGTGTTGGCATTGAGGCAACACGAATTCTAACTGTTGGCGATGATGAAGATGAAATCCTAAATGCGTTCAAAGAAAATTATTCCCGTTATGATATAATTATGGTAACCGGAGGACTTGGACCAACGCACGATGATCTAACGAGATCGGCAGTTTGCAAATTCTTCGATTTAAAACTTATCAGCAGTGATGAAGTCCGTAAAAATGTTGAAGAGTTCCTCAAGAAACACAATCGCAAATGGTCTGATGCTGCTGAAAATCAAACCCTGTTTCCGGCAGGGGCGAAAGTCATTCCAAATAAATATGGAACGGCAGCCGGAGAATTCATCGAAAAAGATAATAAATATTTCATCGTTATGCCAGGTGTTCCATATGAAATGGAAAGTATGATGAATGACTTTGTTGTTCCTTTTTTCGCTAAAAAGAAAATAGACCGACATATCCTCCACCGCACACTGATGACAACAGGAATAGCGGAATCGGAACTTGCAGCCCGATTAGGGAACCTCGATAACGTTCTCAAAGGCGCAAAACTTGCTTTCCTTCCCTCACCGATTGGTGTTCGGTTAAGAATCTCCGTTTCCGGTTCAGAGAAAGATAAATGTGAAACCAAACTTTTCTTAATTGAGAAACGAATTCATGATAAAATCGGAAAATATATTTACGGTATTGATGATGAAGAACTTGAGGCAGTTATCGGCAAACTACTAACCGACCGAAATATAAAGATAGCAATTGCTGAATCATGCACAGGCGGATTGATCGCAGATAAAATTACAAATGTTCCGGGAAGCTCAAAGTATCTTGAGCGCACAGTCGTTACTTACAGCAATCAATCCAAAATTGATCTTCTCCATGTACCAAATAAATTGATAGATATGTGCGGCGCAGTTAGTAAAGAAGTCGCTGAAGCGATGGCACTCGGCATCAGGCAAAATGCCGGAACAGACATCGGAATATCCACGACTGGAGTTGCTGGACCGGCAGGCGGTTCGCAGGAAAAACCTGTAGGACTTGTCTGGATAGGGTATTCAGATGCAAATGAAACAATCGCATTGAAATTCAATTTTGGTGAAGGAAGAAGACGCATAAAAGATCGCGCTTCCCAAGCGGCGTTGGATTTAATTAGACGTAAACTATTAAATATCGAGTAAAATATGCCGGGTATACGAACATTTATCGCATTTGATACTCCTATTTCGTTTAAAAAGGAAATGACTCAGCTACAACTTGAATTGAAAAAATCAAATGCTGACGTTAAATGGGACACTGAAGATAAATTTCATGCAACAATCAAGTTCTTGGGAAATGTCGAAGAAGCTATCCTTCACCAAGTGATCACTGCATGTGAATCATCCTTAAATAATTTTGCTCCATTCGATGTCTCATATCAATCGCTCGGTAGTTTTCCAAACAAAAAACACCCACGTGTAATTTGGATTGGATGTGAAAATCGCGATGGAACGTTACTTCAATTAAAAAATGCTTTAGATGCTTCTCTCCTACCCTTCGGTTTCGAGATTGAAACCCGACAATTTCGTCCGCATATAACATTAGGTCGAGTCAAGAGTTTTAAAGGTCTGAATAATTTGCATCCAATCTTAGAAAAGCTTAACTTTGAACGTCAGGATACAGTAATTCAGGAAATATTAATAATGAAAAGTATCTTAAGACCCCAAGGATCAGAATATTCAATCCTGAAAACTATTTCGTTAAAATCAAAAAAATAAAAAGATTATGAGTTTAAAAAAAAGCAAAGAAAAGAAGAGTACGGTTTTATTTATAGACGATGAGCCAGCATGGTTAGAAATAATACGACTCGCCGTACCTAATGATAAGCTAAAAATCGTAACCGCTGAAGGTGGAGAGGCAGCTTTGAAAGTACTTCATAAAAAAGTCCCTGACCTCATCATGAGCGACGTCCGAATGCCGTTTATCAATGGTTTTGATCTCTTTCAGCAAGTTAAAAAAGATCCGAAACTGAACAAAATACCATACGTTTTTATGTCATCCATTGATGACTTCGATGCTAAACGGACAGCAAAGGAAATTGGCGCCGACGGCTACATCGAAAAACCATTTGATTCCGAACAGATAAGGAATATTATATCTGATTTATTATCGCGGTTTCATCACAGATAAAAGGGGAAATATTTCCCACCATAAAAGACAATGAAAGGAGCATATAATGCCAGAAGAAACAAATAAAGAATCAAGATTACAAGCATTGAAAATTGCAGTTGAGCAAATCGAAAAACAGCACGGGAAAGGCGCGATCATGAAGCTCGACGAAGGTCCTATCGCAAAAGTTGATTTTATTTCAACCGGATCGATATCTCTTGATGCGGCAATTGGTATCGGGGGAATTCCAAGGGGGCGCGTCATTGAAATATTTGGACCTGAAGCTTCCGGGAAGACAACAATTTGTTTACATGTCATCGCTGAAGCTCAGCGTAAACAAGGTATCGCTGCATTCATAGATACTGAACATGCTTTGGATATAGGGTATGCAAAAAAACTCGGAGTGGATGTGAACAACCTGATGCTTTCCCAACCCGAATACGGCGAGCAGGCATTAGAGATTGTCGAAACACTCGTTCGCAGCGGTGCACTGGATGTGATTGTCATTGATTCGGTAGCTGCACTCACTCCTCGTGCCGAGATTGAAGGCGAGATGGGTGATCCGACAATGGGCGTGCAAGCAAGATTAATGTCGCAAGCATTACGAAAACTCACCGCTGCAATCAGCAAATCAAAAACATCCGTTATGTTCACTAATCAGCTCCGTCAGAAAATTGGGGTTATGTTCGGTAATCCTGAGACAACTACGGGCGGGAATGCACTGAAATTTTATGCTTCCCTACGACTGGACATCAGGCGGATTGAAGCAATTAAAGATGGACAGAACATAATTGGCAACCGTGTGAAAGTGAAAGTTGTAAAAAACAAAGTTGCTCCACCTTTTAAAGAAACACAGTTCGAAATACTTTACAATGAAGGAATCTCCCGGCTTGGCGACCTTATCGATACCGCAGTCGAACACAATATTATATCAAAGAGTGGATCTTGGTTTTCATATGGAAGCGACCGGATCGGACAAGGACGAGATGCCGTTAAAAAATATCTTATAGAAAACGATAAGCTGGCTAAGCAGATCGACTTAGAAGTCCGAAAGAAACTCGGCTTGATTGAGGAAGAGCCGGTAAAAACTGCAAAGCCCGAACAGGTGAAAAAACCACCGGTAAAAACTTAGTACTTCATACTTGATTCGATGATAATTACAAAAATCGAACAGCAAAAGCGCCATCCCGATAGAGTGAATATTTATCTGGATGGCGAGTTTGCTTTTGGATTGCATAAAGAAGTTATCCAAAAGTTCGGCTTACGAAAAGGCGATGAACTTCCATCTGAGATAATTGATAAATTAAATTCAACTGAGGAGTTAACGCTGGCAAAACAAAAGGCACTCCGGTTTTTAAGTTATAGGATGCGAAGTGAAAAAGAAATCCGTGCAAAACTTATTGAAAAAGAATTCCAAACTAAAACTGTGGATGAAGTGATTAAAAATTTACACTCTCTTGGTTTAATAAATGACTTAGAATTTGCACGTGCGTTTGTTCATGATCTTCTATTAAGAAAACCGGCAGGTCAAAGACTGATCAGGCAGAAGCTTCATCTGAAAGGAATTCAGCCATCTATTATTCAAAACATTCTTGAGAAAGAACTTATTGATAATGAGCAGGATTTAGCCCTTCAGGCGGCAAGAAAACAAATGCAGCGATACAAAGCTGTTAAAAAGAAAACGGATGAGAAAAAAATACAGCAGCGTGTGGCACAACATCTTGCCCGCCGGGGATTCGGTTGGTCAGTTATCTCATCGGTATTAAAAAAAGTCTTTAAGGATATACAAACGATGGAGGATGAAATTTAATATGTCTTCGGTAATATTCGATATTGAAACACTCGCTTTACCTTTCGAGTCATTCGATCCTGTACAGCAGGAATATTTAATGAAATTCGCAGACAACGAAGAGAAACGTGAAGCTGAGATGCAGAAACTTAACCTGTACCCGTTAACGGCACAAATAATTGCAATCGGAATGCTGAATCCCGATACGATGAGCGGAAAAGTATTTTATCAATCAAACACAAAAGAGAAATATTCTTCTGATGATAATAAAGTGGAATTTATCTCAGGAGATGAAAAAGAAATTCTAACAAACTTCTGGGATACAATTCAGCATTACAAACAATATATAACATTTAACGGTAGGACATTCGACAATCCTTTCATCATGCTGCGCTCGGCAATCATAGGTATCCAACCAACACGAAATCTGATTCCATACCGCTACGACTCATCCGAGCATTGTGATCTTTTAGATCAATTGACTTTTTATGGGGCAATGAGGAAGTTCAATTTAGATTTTTATTGTAAATCGTTCGGAATAAAAAGTCCAAAGAGTGAAGGAACCACCGGCTTAGACCTTGGACCCCTCTACCACGAAGGGAAATTCAGGCAAATTGCTGAATATTGTTTAGGCGATGTTATAGCTACCGCTCATTTGTTTAATCGCTGGAATGAATTTTTAAATGTTTAAAGTGAATCCAATCTGAACATGAAAACCCGCGCCCCAACACATATTCTATCTCAACATATCGATGAAGCCGATTATTTGGCCATCGACGTTGAGACGACTGGGCTCTCTCCTGAATCGGGTGACAGGGTTTGTGAAATTGGTGCAGTGAAACTAAGAGGCGGTGCAGTTGTTGAAACTTTCGGAAGCTTGATCGATCCACAGAGGCCCATTTCTTATGGCGCCTATACGGTAAATGGTATTACACCTCAGATGCTTTTGGATGCACCAATATTTTCAAGCATTGCAGGGAAATTGTGGGAAATGATGCAAGATTCTATCCTCGTTGCCTACAATGCACCATTCGATCTTTCTTTCATTAAAAATGAATTCCGATTGATCGGTTATCCAGCAATAAACAATATTATTTTAGATGCGTTAGCGATTGCTCGACAAGTTCTACCCGGATTGGGAAAATACCCGCAGGAAAATGTCGCTCGTTTTGTCGGCATACCCTTTCCCATCAAACACCGAGCGATGGAAGATACTATGGTTACAGCCCAGCTTTTCAGTATATTCACTTCGATTCTCAAGGCACATGATTGCACAACCGTTGCCGACTTACAACGACGAGACCTCACTCATGTTCTACATTATAAACGAAAAGCTATTGTAGATAGTGCTTTAGCAGAAAGACAAAATCTTTGGATAAAATATCTTTCACCGACGAATGCTGAAATCACCGACCGTATTATTACACCGAAGGATTGTTTTTCGGATCAGATAGGGAAAAACCGAACTACCTACCTGGTTGCACATTGCCACACTGCAAAAGCAGAAAGAAATTTTCGATTGGATAGGATTTTGGATTTGCGGGTAGTATAAGTTAGCTTCCCGAAAGCTTAAAGCTTTCGGGAAGTTATTCCAATGGCTTAGCGAATTAAAATAAGTTTCTTTGTTTCTACATAGTCTTTAGTTTGTAAGCAGTAGAAATATAACCCGGAAGTATTGTTTCCAGCATTCCATTGAACCAGATACTCACCCGGCGATTTTACTTCATTCACCAGTGTTGCTACTTCCTGCCCCAGCAGGTTATACACTTTAAGTGTAACTAGTGTAACGTCCCATAAATAAGTAGACATTAATAAAATAATTTAGTATATTGGTATCAACAATAAAAAAGGA
>JASEHD010000132.1 GCA_030019075.1 Bacteroidota bacterium | reverse complement strand
GAACATTTATTGACTCGAAAATTCCTTTTAATAAAATTTCAAAGTCGGTGCGGTAACCCATTTCGCTCGTCTCCTCGTGAGAGAATTTAGAGGAGATGGATTTGATATAATTTTTAAAAATCTTTTGCATAGCTCACAAGAGGAATAAAACTCTAATAAAATTGCTAGGTAGTTTAAGAAATAATCTCGTGAATGTCAATACAACGCACTGCTAAAATCACGCCTATACTTTAATGTGGTTTCATGTTCTTCTCCAAGATATTTGAAAATCGCGATGCACGCCTTTCTTGCACCATCATCATCATAATATCGGTCGTTGCGGATTATCCGAATAAATTTCTCAATGGCACCGTTAAAGTTTTGTAACGCAGTATCTGAAACCGCAGATAGATACATGCCCTTCGTTGGACTTTCAGGAAGAGTAGCGGAATTAGCTTGAATTTGCAATAACCGTGAAATAGTATGTATTGTCTCAGCAAGTTCTGAATATTTTGAATCGCTGACATCTTTAACCAATTCCGATGCTTTATGAGGTTCGACGAAAACGATTGTTTTTGCTAACAATATTCTAACTTCTTGATTATCCGGCTCGGCTTTAAAAATATCTTGCAAAAGTACTTCAGCGTCCACAAGTTTATTTTCTGATAATAATGTCTTCGCTTTTTCAATTTGTTGACGATGCTTACCTGGTAAAACTTTTTGAAGCCACTGCACAATTTGATATTCAGGCAACGCACCAAGAAATTCAGAAACCACATTGCCATCTACAAAAAGTTTAACATTGGGAATGCTGGATACCCGGTACACCTTCGCAACATCTTGTAATTCTTCTGTGTTCACTTTCGCTAAAACCCAACGATCACCACTTTGAGATGCAAGTTTCTCTAATATTGGTCCTAACAATCGGCAAGGTGCACACCACTCAGCCCAGAAATCAACAAGCACTGGAACTTGAAAACTTTTATTTACTACTTCAGCGGCAAAATCTTTTACATCGTATATCATAAAGCATCCTAATGATACTAAACTGGTTCAGCATGGACTGTTATTCTCCGAAGAACTTTGAATTGATTGTATAACTTCGTTTCTAATTCGTTTATAATTTGATGAACCTCGTCGAGTCGTGTCGCTTTATCTATCAAACAAGTTAGCGAGAGATTGTATTTATCGCCAATCATCAATAGATGAAGATCAGAACACTTAATGATTCTAACATCATTCATGATAAAATCACGGATCTCTCGATGAAGCGGGGTTTCTATCTCCACTTGCTGACTTACTTCGTTTTCGTCTATCTCAGATTCTTCCATGTGGATTGTAACTATCTCGACCGATGGCATTTTTTCCCGAATATCATTTTCAATCTCGGAGGTTAGATTATGAGCTTCAACAAATGATTTCCCTTTCTGATGCTCAATATCAAAATCAATATGATATTTACCGTCTTTATGATGAACCTCAAGATTGTGTGGTACTCGCAAACCCTTTCCGACAACAATCATCCGGATTTTATCGGCAAGCGATTCATCAACACATTCAAATGGCTCTGCATGGACAACGACATCCGCATCGGGACGAATCTCATGTACCGATTTTTCGATATTATCCATGATGTAGTGTGCCTCCTGAAACGTTGTCGTTCGGCGAATAGCAACCGTTGTATCAACAAACAACTTTCCGCCGGATGTTCGCAGCCGTGTGTGTACCACCCTCTCAACGCCATTCACTCTCTCAATAATCGCTTGAATATCTTCGTAGATTCCATCCGGGACACGATCCATTAAAGCATCGATTGTACGCTTGCCTAACCGATAACTAACAAAGAGGACAAGAAATGCGACGGCAATAGCAGCAACGGAGTCGACCCACACATAGTCGATTGAGACAAAAATTAATCCCACGATAACCACAAGTGACGTCCATATGTCGCTTGAAAAATGAAGTGCGTCTGCCTCAAGCGCCTGGCTGTGATACTTTTTCGCAACGCGACTCAATGCACGTGATCGGCTGAAATCAATGATGATTGCAACGCCAATCACTACAAAACCCCAAGGACTTACTTCAACATGCGGTGTTCTGAAAACAAGCCGCTGCACAGCTTCCCAGATGATCCAGGCGCAGGTTATGAAAAGCAATAATGTTTCGATGAAAGCGGTTATGTTTTCTACTTTCCCATGACCATAATGATGTTTTTCATCGGGCGGTTTATCTGAAATTCTTACCGCAAAATATGTAATCAACGCTGCAATAAAATCCAATCCAGAATGTGCCGCTTCGGAAAGAATTCCAAGACTATTTGTTTCCAAACCGACGATTAGCTTGGTTGCGGTTATGAAAATCGCAGCGAATACAGAAACTAAAGCTACCCGTTTCTTTTCATCAATTTTTTTCTGGTCACTCATACTTCGGTAATATACGGGAATTATGGGAACTTTGCTTGACATGTTATTAACAAAAAAAGCCCACCTTTGCAATTGCAAGATGAGCTTCTCTTTTTTCGAAACGCATTACTTAACCAATACCGCCTTCCGAATACTCTTCGCAACTACCGCTCCCGTGTTCACATCGGTTACTATTATTCGATAATAGTAAACACCACTTGGTAATCCGCCTAAGGCGGACGCATTCCATGTAACTTTATAATTCCCTGGTTGTTTAGCTTCGTCTACTAATGTTATCGCCTCTCTTCCCAATATATCGTACACCTTCAGAATTACATAGCTGATATCAGATATCTGATATCGGATATCGGTTGCAGGGTTAAACGGATTCGGATAGTTCTGTTCAAGTTTAAATGCTGCAGGTATCAACCCACCCATGTCTCGCACATCCGTTACCATCGGTACGCCAACGAAAAAGTTGTCAAAGTATGTAGCAGTCGGTGTATTTGGTTCACTATTAATTTGAATCAGATAGAAATATGCCATCGAAATATGTCTTCCCCATGAATTTTTATAGACTATATTATCATCAATCTTTAAAGTCAGAGTGTCTGGATCATCGAACCGGAAAACAATTTTATTCCCTTCACCGCTTGATGATGTCCAGAACGTAGAAAAATTATTATTTTCAGATTTCACAAATCGCCAACGGTAGCCAAGCCCATCTTTTTCCCTGAAAAGCTGTAATGAATTCTCTAATCCATTTGGATCGTTCCATGATACCTTCTTATCCGATAAAACTATTTTTATCATATCTTCAATCATCTCAGAATGATCAATATCAATTTGATACTCGAGATTATTGAGACTATAAGGTTTACGTGTAACAACCCCAACTCCCGATACATCGATTTCACTATCACACCTAATCATAAGACGATTGTTTGCAAGGATAACAGTTCCTAAAGAGTCCCAAGGATTATTAAAATTGAAATATTCCCATATCGGTGAAGGTGGTATATCATTGCCAGTAAACTTATCTTCTGCTGAAGTTTCAGCGGAGATAATATTGAAATTGATCCCCGCACCCGGTAAGATATTCCAATAACTTGTATCGGGGTACATACCAGATGGAATTGGATGTTCATCATCCCAATCTACAATCCAAACACCATACGTCAATGCAACAGAACTATCGCGGACAGGCAGAACAAAATTCCCAGAAGCATCAGTCAGCGCGAAAGTTGAGCTGCGTAGCTGCTCCACCCAGCCGCCAACACTATAAATATGCACAGGAATATTTCCCTCCTCTTTCACTAAGCCAGTAATTGTGCTGTTCGTAGAGTAGCAAGTGAAATTAGAAATAGGATTATCTACAATCGAGTCATTTTCTCCAATTGAATATTGATGTTCTTCGGGAATCATATATCGCGGTAATAAGCCATTACTTTCAATTCCGAAACGTCCGCTGCCAGGTTGAAGCATTATTTTATACATCCCGTTTGAATCTGTTTGTGCCTCTCCGCCCTGCTCAACCCAAATATAAACATTCGGTATAGGATTTTGATTTTCATCCCTAACATACCCTCTTATGTATGAGTTTAGTGGTGATAAATAAAAATCCTGTGTTGTATCCCCGGTAATTGTCATCGTTGTTTCACGCCTTGAAAAAGTACCAGTAAAATCACCAATTTCGATGCGATACGAACCAGCATTTACAGACAAAGAATAATATCCGGCAGTATCTGTAACATCACCGAATATTGTTAAAGAATCTTTTACCCAAACCATTGCACCCGGAATAACACCTCCATCTTTATTGTAAACAAATCCACTCAAAGTAAATGATGCAGATGGATTTTGAAATATTAGAATGCCGTAAGAGGTCATAGTATCATCAGATGCTTCAGCTATTAATTGCATAGACGGCACCTGATCGGGTTTTTCATAACTAATAATTACACCTTGAGTTATATCTAAATCGATTGGAGGTGCAACGCTGTTATCTGTGTAACTCATAAAATGAATAGAATACTCAAGTGAATCAATTACACCATTTTCATTTAGATCAAGAAAGTACTCCACATCAACATTTCCTAAGGGAGTTACATCCATTTTAATAAAAAATGTATCATGGACTGAAATAGCAGCGGGTGACGTAAAGGGTCCACTTATTGAGTTTGAAAACCGGATATAATTGATATTCACTGATTTGGGAGATTGAACCGCATTATGCTGCTTCAACCATGGAGCGCTTCTTTTAATTGGTTGAGCTTGAGCCGTACATAATATAAGGGAAAGAAGAACAAAGCAAATAATTGTTTTCATGATAATATCCTTTCAAGTTAATAAACGACTCAATATTCTACCAATTTATTCTATTATTTACAAATAATAAAGCCCACCCCAATTTAAAAAGGGATGGGCTTCATTTGAAAACAAAAACACGCTATTTAATCAAGATTGCTTTCTTAGTGCTGTTCATCAATAATCTATTATTTGATAAATCGGTCGCCACTAAGCGATAATAATAAATACCGCTTGGCAGTGCAGAAAGATTTAAGGTCGCTTGAAAAACACCTGGTTTTTGAACTTCATTAACAGGCACTGCAACCTCCTGCCCTAACTGATTGAACACTTTTAAAGTCACATAACTTTCAGCCGATACTTGATATTTAATCGACGTTACAGGATTAAACGGATTAGGATAGTTTTGCGATAGTTCAAATTCTTTAGGTATCTCACCATGGATTTCTCTTACACCGACTGTTGTACCAATCGCACCAACAGCGAAACCATCAAAATAAACTGGTGTAGCTAAATTCGGTGTTTCATTCGTTTCGACTAAATAAACATACGCAATGGATAGATGGCTGCCCCATGCGCCCGAATAAACTACATTGTCGTCAATTTTTAAAACCAACAAATTGACACCAATAAATTGCCAAAGAATAGTATTACTATCTGTATTATCGGGGGTATTCCAGAGAGTAGTTGAATTTCGATCCGAAATTTTTACCAATTTCCATTGGCGGACACCTTGCTGTGTCTTTTCCCAAATTAGTTGTAAAGAATTCTGAAAATTTTCAAACTCTCCCCATTCTCGTCTTCCCGAAAGCACCATATATACCGAATTATTTGAAGTAAACATCTCTGATTTATTTACAGAGATGCGATATTCTCGATCTTGTATCCGGAAGGGTTTTTGAGTTACTACACCAATTCCTGAACGACCGCTTTGGCTGGTACAAGTTACCTTTAAACGATCTTCTGAAATAAATACCCACGGCCAAGGTCCACCCAGATCTCCAAATCCATGCCACTGCCACATCGGTCCAGGTGAAATGTTATCACCATCGAATAAATCAACAAATGCAGTCTCAGCAGATATGATATTAAAATTGACTGTTGAGCCGGGCGTTACATTCCAGTGCATAGTATCGGAATACATTCCAGGTGGTATTGGATATTCATCATCCCAATCGGCAATCATCACGGAATAATATATCATTGTGTCCCGATGGACCGGCAACTCAAACATTCCAGATCTATTAGAAATAGCTCTGGTCATACTTTGCAATTGATCACTTCTCCCCCATATCAGGTAAGCGCGAGAGACACCATGACCATCTTCGGTTACAGTTCCAGTTATCGTACTATTTGTACTATAACAAATAAAGTTAGAAACTTCATTGTTAACTATCGAATCGTTCTCACTAATTTCATAATAATGCCAATCTGGTTGGAGATAATTTGGGAGCAAATCATCATCATTTAAACCAATATACCCCTCACCCGATGGCACCATTAATAAATATTCACCGTTTGAATCGGTTCTGGTACCACCACCTCTCTCGGTACCTACACCAACGTTTGGAATTGGATTTAAATTTTCATCCCTTACAAATCCACGAATATATGCGTTGAGGTCTGACAGGTAAAAATTCTGGATTGTGTTTCCCGTTACCACCATTGTAGTTTCAAATGGTGCATAATTGTAGCCCATCGCTTCAATATAAATCTGATACGTTCCGGCATTAAGGGGAATAGAGTAAAAGCCAGTTTCATTGGAGGCGTCACCAATTTGAATACTGCCATCGTCTGCAAAGACCCATGCTCCTGGTACGGGATTTTCATATGGGTCATAAACATAACCACTCAGTGTAAATTGTGCGGGTGGATTTTGAAATCTAAGAATCCCTTCTGCAACGGTTACTCCCTCTGTTCCACGAGCTATCACTTGAAAAGAGGGTGCCCCTTTTGCACTTATAAAAGAAACAATAATCCCAGCAGTCGGATCTAAATCATTTGGGTCATTATCGATAAAATTTTGTCCTCCAAACGCGAAATCTTCAGGATCAATTATTCCATTTTCGTTTATATCGAAGATATACTCAACATATACTGTTCCTGCAGGTGTAACATCCAGCTTCATGAAAAGTGAATCACCTGCATTGATGGTTTTGGGTGATTCAAATGGTCCATTAATCGATTTCGAAAATTTTATGTAGGTTACTGCACCACCACTTGTAGACAAAGTAACTCTCTGTTCGTTTGAAGAAGGGTACGGTTGTTTAAAAAATTGAGAGCTTGCCGTGGTGTACAATAAAAATATTGACAAGATGTATAACAGTGATTTCATCTAAAAATCCTTTCTTTAATTGTTAGATATTGATTTTGTGTCGTAATAAGTTATAAGAATAATCATTTACAAATTCAAACCGTGTGTGTTTTATCTCACTTCCACCTCCTTTAGAACGCGGATGAAATTTTCGCCAAGTATTTTTTTAATCTCATTCTCGGAATAACCACAACGAAGTAGTTCACGTGTGATATTAGGTAAATATGTTACATCATCCATCTCCAAAGGTGTAATAGAAATACCATCGAAATCGGAACCGATTCCAACATGATCAACCCCGACTAATTTAGCTACATAATCAAAATGAGCGATCAAACGCTCAAGCGGCGGACGGATTGCAAGGTATTCATCTTTTAGAAATTCCTCTGTGGATATATTACGAAGCGGACCACTTCTTTTTTGAGCCAAGTGAAATGAATCAACCCGCGATTTGTTTCGTTCTCGCATCCGTCTCTCTTTACCTGCATAAGTACTATCAATGAACAACGGTAAAAAGTTGATAAATACTACACCGCCCGTTTTTGCAATAGCTTTAATCTGATCGTCTTTCAAGTTACGACGGTTATGCGAAAGCGACCATACCGATGAATGGGAAGCAATGATTGGTTTTGTCGTTCTCTTCACAACATCCCAAAATGTGGTTTCACCAAGATGGGATACATCTATTATCATCCCGAGATCATTCATTTTCCTGATAACCTTAACACCAAAATCATTGAGTCCCTTTCTTTTCAACTTTCCAATCTTATCGTCTTCATCTCTGGCAGATGTTGCCCACGAAGTGCTATTATTCCATGTAAGTGTCATGTATCTGACACCACGATTGTAAAATTGTTCGAGTTTTCTTAAATCATCTGCAATATGATGCCCACCTTCGATACCAAGCATAATAACGAGCTTTCCATCCCTCACGAATTTTTCAATATCTGAGGCATTCTTCGCTAAAGCAGCTTGATGTGGATTTCTTCGTATTAAAATTTCTATAGAATCAATCTGCTCGTTCGCCTGATCAAAATATGAGCGTTGGGTTTTTTGAGGTGGAACCCAGATTGAAAAGAATTGAACGTCAACACCACCGTCTTTGAGTCTTGGCAAGTCTGAATGTCCTCGCAACGTTCGCTTGGAGATATCTTCTCCTTCTAATATTCTTTGAACAACGTCGTTGTGGGCATCCACAACCAGTGCATCAGAATGGAGTTTACGATAATCTATATTATTTTGAAAGCCAATGAAAAAAAGGCAAGTGATAAAAATTATCTGAACGGTATTAAGATATTTCATGATAATAAAAAAGTAAGAGACTCCATGTATTTAAATTAAAATAAATACTGGAGTCTCTTCATTGAATGAAATGTAAATAATTACATCGGTGGCGCTGGCGGTGTTCCACCCTCGGCTTCCTTCGCTTTTTGCTTTATATCCTGGATTTCCTTTCGGATATCCTGTGCTTTCCGGCGAAGTTCATTCATTTCCTTGCGGACGCGTGTACCTGCTGATTTGTTGCCTTTCTCGTAGAACTTAATAAAGTCCTTCTCGTAACTGTTCAACAAATCTCGTATTTCTGTGAATCGGCCCATAGTGACCCTCCAGATTATTGGTTATGATTGTTAATTATTTTTTTAGGTTTATTCTTTTGTTTTACT
>JASEHD010000131.1 GCA_030019075.1 Bacteroidota bacterium | reverse complement strand
TATTATTTTACAATGATTTAATTTTTTGTTGAAAGAGGCTTGCGGAAGACAAGAACGGATGGTGCACGTGGGTGCGGTTGATACACCAGTCTCAAATGGTGATGTGAAAGCAATCGTGCAGGAATTTTGGAAGTCGGTTGGTAAATCATCCGATATAAAAACGAACGGCGTGGATATTCTTGGATGGGATTTCGCTTTCGATATTAATGAAACTGCCAGACAACTGGCAGCTGCAAGCAAAGTCGATGTGAAGTTCAAGAAAATTCCTCGTGAAGTTTTAGATAAGAAAGCGATAGAGCAAGGAGATGTTCACTTCTTCGAGCTTGCAGGATTGGATGTAAGAGCAAAGACGAAAGGTAAGAAAGTTGAACTTATACTAAAGGAATTTATAATACCTCCGGATGATGTACCCGAAGATGTGCGAGCAAAAATCTCTCATTGGTCTCAATGGGTAGATTATTGGGCAGTCGATTGGAATTACCGAGACGATACTTTCCATAACGAGTGGCAAAGTTATCGAACAAAAAAGAATCCAAAGATTGAACTATCTGTCACTCACGAATATGAAGAAAAGGGTAGCTATACAATTGTAGTGAAGGTAATTGATATTTTGGGTAATGATACTACCAAAGCAATAATAATTGAGGTTTAGGAGATGCAGATTTCTCCACTTGTAGAACAGCTTATTGAGCGACTTCAAAGTAAAGAACAGCTTGAACTTGAGTTTAAAGAATGTCGAGACGCTCTCTCAAATGATATATGGGAAACTGTAAGTGCATTTTCAAATACTCAAGGCGGATGGCTCCTGCTCGGTATTGATAATAAAGGTTCTCCAGTAGGCGTGAATAATCCTGATAGAAGAGTTTCAGAACTGTTTTCTCTTGGTCGAAACTCTCAAAAGATTAGCAGCGAGCCGTGGGGTGAGCATGATATTTCGATAGAACAGCTTGATAATTATGCAATAATCGTTGTACGAGTACACGCAGCACCAAGGACTAAAAAACCAGTTTATATAAACGGCAATCCAATGACTGGAACATTCGTTCGAAGGAACGAAGGCGATTATCACTGTAAAGATGACGAAGTAAGAAGAATGTTCCGTGAGGCAAGCGCAGAAGCGATTGATTCCACGGTACTAAAAGAGTTCAACCTCAATATCTTTGACCATGAAACAATTGCACGATACAGACAGCGTCTTCAGAATCGAACACCACAGCATGAGTTCAATGATTATTCTCAGGAAAGATTCCTCACTGCTTTAGGTGCAGTAGATACGAGTAACCAACATCCCACGATTGCTGGCTTGTTGATGTTCGGAACATCCACAGCGTTGCGACAATGGCGAAAACGCCATTTAATTGACTACCGCCTCAACGCTGAATCAATTTCTGAAACGACTTGGAGTGATAGGTTAGCATGGGATGGTAATCTTTTCGATGCAAACTTCAAGATTTATTGGAAACTTACCGAAGGAATACAAATTCCTCATCAGATTGAACAAGGTGTTCGCGTTGATGAAACACCAACACATATCGCTCTAAGAGAAGCTCTGGTAAACCTTTTAGTCCATGCAGATTATTCAGAAACTGATGCATCTCTTGTAGTGAAGTCCCCGGAAGGATACTTTTTCAGAAATCCTGGTTCTTCCCGGATTTCTGAAGATGATCTCTTTACGGGGAATCGCTCCGACCCCAGAAATCCCAAATTGCTATTCATGTTTAGACTTGTTGGACTTGCTGAAGAAGCCGGAAGTGGTTTACCAAAAATTATCCGTGCTTGGCGCTCATTGGGTTTCCAGCTCCCAAAGATTGAAATTGGAACGGAGAGATATGAATTCGGTATTGTGTTAAGGAATGCTCATCTGATTTCGAATTCAGACCGAACATGGTTACAAAAACTTGGCGGTGATTTGAATGAAGCGGAACAATTAGCTCTTGTTTGTGCGAAGCACGAAGAAAAAATAGGTAACGAGCGACTACGAACCTTAATACTTATACATCCTTCGGATGCTACTATGATTCTCACGGGATTACGTGATAAAGGTTTATTGAAGAAAGAAAGTGACAGGCGAGGGGCTTATTATAAAATACCTGAGTCGCTTATCGAAATCAAACCTACTCCTTCTTTATTTAGCCAAGAAGACTCAACAGATGTGGATAAAGATTTAAGAGAAAATATAGAAAACTTAAGAGTAGAGAATGAAACCTTAAAGGATATTCGAAAAAACTTAAAGCATAAACTTAGTCGAGTCCAAAAAAGAGAATTCATAAGGTTATATATTACAAAGCTTTGTGGGCTACGCCCTTTCAGTGCGTTAGAATTAGCAAAAGCATTTAAAATGTCACCTGCAAATTTAGTAACAAGGTATCTCAATCTTCTCATTCGTGAAGGTTATCTACAGTGGACAGGAAAAACGAGATATGATAGCACTGGAAAATATGTAACCCTCAAAAAAATTGAACAGGTTTAACGGTTTAATAAAGGATTTACAATTGAAGATAAAAAAGAAGAGTTCGTATAATCAACGTGGGATGTTTGATATCGAGGAGTATCTTACTACCGCACCATGTGTTCCTGCATTACGTGAAGCTGTTAGAACTTGGCGTGAGGATAATTACAAAGGTGTAACAGATACCACTCGTGAGTTACTTAACTATTGGTTTAAAACTGACCACAGACTTTCAAATGGTCAACGCTTCGCTTATCATCTTGCGCAGAGGGAAGCAATGGAAACTTTAATTTATTGTTTCGAGGTCGAGAAGGTACGCTCTCGGAAAAGTCTCTTGGAACATTTCGCTTATGATTCGAAAAATCTCCGACTTCCGCCTTACGATGATTACCCTCGTTACTGTGTTAAGATGGCGACTGGAAGCGGTAAGACCAAAGTAATGGCACTCGCAATTGCTTGGCATTACTTCAATGCTGTTCGTGAAAATAATAACGACTATGCAAAGACATTTCTACTTATAGCACCAAATGTGATTGTCTTCGAACGACTTCAAACGGATTTTGCCGGAGGTCGGATATTCAGAGCAGACCCTATGTTCCCCAAACACTTTGAAATGTTCTGGGACTTCGAATGTTATATGCGTGGAGATAGTGAACGGGCACATAGTGAAGGAGCGTTTTTTCTATCGAATATTCAGCAGTTTTATGACCGTCCGTTGAAGGGAAATAGTAATGAGCCGGAAGTAATGACAGCTTTGCTTGGCTCAAAACCTCAAACACAAAAATTAGAACTTACCGATTTTGATGAGCGCATCGCAAAACGGGATGGTTTGTTGATGGTATTGAATGATGAAGCACATCATACTCACGATGAGGACAATGAATGGAATAAGGTTATTAGAAAGATACACACAAAACGAACCATTGCATCTCAATTAGATTTTTCCGCTACTCCTCGATATTCTAAAGGTGGTAATTTTGCTTGGACAGTGTTTGATTATCCACTTAAGCAGGCAATCCAAGATAATATTGTGAAGCGTCCGGTCAAAGGAATCTCAAAGATTGAGGAAGCAAAATCGAATGTTGTCAACGTGAAGTATGCTGGATTTCTTACTGCTGGTGTCGAGCGCTGGAAGGAATATCGAGACCAGTTAGATTCTCTCAAGAAGAAACCAATACTTTTTATCATGATGAATAGCACAGAGGAAGCGGATGATATTGGAGCTTGGTTAAAGAGAAAGTACCCAGCTGAATTTGGTGGAGAAAAAACGCTTGTTATTCATACTGATTCATCTGGAGAAATCAGAAGTAGAAATGAGTTAGAGAAAGCGAGAAAACTTGCAAGGGAGATTGATGAGGAAACTTCAACTGTAAATGCCATTGTAAGTGTCTTGATGTTAAGAGAGGGATGGGATGTGCAAAATGTTACGGTAGTTGTTGGATTACGTCCTTACACATCAAAGGCGAATATTCTTCCTGAACAGACCATCGGTCGAGGATTGCGGTTGATGTTTAAAGGTAATGTTTCAAATTACATTGAACGTGTTGATGTTATCGGTAACAAAGCGTTTTTATCTTTCGTTGAAGATTTAGAATTATTAGAAAATCTCAAACTGGATACGTTTGAAATTGGGAAAGATAAACTCCAGATTCTTACCATCATGCCAGTTGATGCAAAGAAATCTGTTGACATTGGTTTACCTGAATTAACACCTTCTCTTGTCAGAAAAAAATCTCTTGCTGAGGAAATTTCATCTCTTGATGTTATGAGCCTTAAGGTCAATCCATTACCCCTTAAAGACGAAAAGAAGGAGATGAAAACATTTATCTATGAAGGACGAGATATTATTACCGATGAGGTACTCTTAGAAAGGGAGTACACTATCCCACCTGCACAAACGGCACAAGAAGTTATTGGATATTACGCTCGGAGGATTGCATCGAACGTAAAACTCCCATCTCAGTTTGCATCACTCGTTCCTAAACTGAGAGAGTTCTTTGAAAGAAAAGCGTTTGGTAAAGAAGTCAACCTCGATGACCAGCATGTTGTTAGTGCGATGAGTACGAATTTAGCCAGTTATGTAGTTACAAAAGAATTTGAAAGAGTACTCCGTGATATAATTGTCGAAGATAATACACCGGAACTACTCACTCCGAAAAGGTTATTATCTTCTACGTCTCCATTCCCATTTTCACGAAAGGTATTTGAAGCCCAAAAAAGCATATTCAATTACGTTTGTTGTGATAACGACCTTGAGTATTCATTTGCTAAGTTTCTTGAGAATGCTGAAGATGTTGAAGCGTTTGCTAAACTTCCTGAGCAATTCGGTTTCTCAATTGAATATCCAGATACTTTGAGTAATATCAGAAATTATTATCCAGACTTTGTTGCTCGTGTTTCTGATGGAACTCATTGGATTATTGAGACCAAAGGTCGAGAGGACATTGAAGTCAAACTAAAAGACGAAGCAGCAATCCGATGGTGTGAGAATGCAACAACACTCACCGGAGTTACATGGAGATACATGAAAGTACCACAAGGGGAATTTGAAGAATTGCATCCTTCAACGATGGAAGAATTAATTGGTGGATTAGTGAAAACCCCTGCCTGAGTCGGTTGGGGTTTTTTATTTTCTCCTCTTAATGATCGGGGAAGAAAACACTTGTTGAAAAATGCTCTTTTTAACAGATATTTGGTACATTGGGGATAAATACTATCGGAATTAGAAATGGACTTGACAACTAATTTCTTTTTTGTTAAATTTCTTTCAAGTTAAAATACTCTAAGTGGAGGACGACGCTCTCCCAAGGCATGGAAACGGTACCGAAACGGTTTCCTGCTTGCCGTCCGATGATCATTCGGTGTTAGTTCACTGAACTATATTCATTTATTAATCATGGAGGTTCCAATGGAATCGTTATTTTCAAAATCCGTCAAGGCAGGCGATCGTACTTACTTCATCGATGTCAAAGAAGCCAAGAATAAATCGAAATATTTGACGATTGCCGAAACTAAGCCTTCAAAAGAGGGTGAAAAGAAATTTACCCGATCAAGTGTTATGGTTTTCGATAATCAGATCGAGAAATTTCGTGACGCCCTCAACGAAGCGTTAAATTTGGTAAAACCCAAATAGCACATTTCGTTTAATTAATTGTGCAATAATATCCTGAGTCTATCTCAGCAAGGGATCATTATGTCCATTAATAAATATTGATTTAATACAAATATTTTTTAAGGAGAACAGTTATGGCTAAAGCTTTTAGTCTTGCATCATGGAATGTTGAACATTTTAATGACGATCCAACTCGTATCAAGCGTGTCGTCGAATTTCTTAAAATTCAACATGCGGATGTCCTTGCACTATACGAAGTTGAAGGTAAAACAGTACTCAGCCAGCTTTTTAATCAAATGCCCGGATATAATTTTCACATCACCGAAGGCGAACAAACACAGGAAATCCTTGTTGGCATTCGTTCAAACATCACCGCTTTCTTCACGCAGCGGACTGAATTCAAATCCGGAAACACCTATCTCCGCCCGGGGGGGCTGCTGACTATACAAATTGATGGAAAAAATTATACCATTCTCTTCCTTCATACAAAAAGCGGTTCGTTACCAATCGGACTTGGAATACGGGATGATATGTTCGATCGCGCTTTAGAGTTCAAAAAGACACTTGATAAAAAATCCCCGGCAAAAACATCGTTTATGTTCCTCGGTGATCTTAATACCATGGGAATGAAATACCCATTCGATAAGAATATTAAACCGGAGATTGAGCTGAAAAAGTTAGATCGGGAAGCACAGAAAGTCGGAATGTACCGTTTGGCGAAAAACAGTCCAACATGGTGGAATGGACCTAAAAGCAAATTACCACCATCAGATTTGGATCAAGTTATCGCTTCAGATAAACTCAGCTTCACAAAATACGATGGTGCAGAAGTCGATGTACGTGGATGGACAAAGTGTAAGAATGATTCCGAGAAGGAAAAATGGATCAAGTCGTACTCTGACCATGCTTTGTTATATCTTGAGGTAATGAAGTAGCAGTAACCGGGAAAATATTTTATGCTTGAAATTCTTGATGGAATTATTGCAACCGGAGCCGTAGTGCTGGCTTTGAGCTTAATCGTTCAGGCGATCCAACAAATCATGAAACAATTCTTTAATCTGAAATCAAGCTATATGGAGCGTGAATTGGTTATGATGTTCCTTCCTGATGCAGTAATAAAAGATTTTGTCAAACAATGGGCGGGCATCGCAGAACGATTGACCCCAGACTGGAAAATATTTAAAAGCATTGGAGGGAAAGAACGCCAGATTGTCGATGAATTGAAAGTGAAACTCCGCTCAATCGGCTACAAAGATTTAGAAGTTCTCGAAAAGATAACAGTTGAACAAATGCAGAACATCATAGGCAATCTGACGATGTTTTCTGAGATGGATGAAAAAAGTGATAACTCTTTAAAGAAAGCTCTTTCAAATGTAAAAACATGGTTCGAGATTACAAAGCAAGCATTTCAAGAACATTACGAGCGAAAGATGAAAGTGTGGGCGCTCGGTATCAGTACCGTAGTCGTCCTGAGTTTAAATGCAAACCTCTTTGAAATCTATAGCGATTTTTCTCAAAATAAAATATTAAGAGATGCAGCAGTTGCCTGGATTGAGAAAGTTACAAGCCAACATCGAGATTCAATCATTACATATCGGATGGAAGATAAACCGGACAGCATTGTAATCAAACAAAAATCTGATACTGCTTTGGCGGCTGATATTAGAAAAAATATTTCTGAAATTCAAGCAATGGTGAACACCAACTCATTTCAAATCATGCGCTGGAACAAGTTCGAAGGATGCCGCAGTTGTGATCTTACATGCTTTGGATATCTATTGAAAATATTCCTCGGATTGCTCGCCATGATATTATTGGTTAGTCTTGGCGCTCCATTCTGGTACGACTTGCTTAAAACGATTATGAACCTAAAAAATAAACTTAAGGAGGATTCATACAAATCATGATTACCGAAACACACAAGCAACTTATACAACGAGTCATAAATGTTTTTGAGACTGGAACACCTGATGGTAAGTACGATATGTTGGTCGTTTATCCCGATGGTAAAGACGGCTCACGTCAGATAACCTATGGACGGAGCCAGACAACTGAACAAGGAAATCTATCTCAATTACTAATGATGTACATTAAAAAAGGAGGTATATACGCAGATGATTTGTCCCTATTCATGGAACATTTAGGCAAAAAGCCACTCGCTAATGATGAGGCATTTAAAGATTTACTCAAATTGTCAGCGAGAGAAGATCCGATTATGAGGGAAACGCAGGATGAGTTTTTCGATATTTACTACTACAATCCTGCATTCCAATTTTTCACCGAGAATAGTTTTACTTTACCACTTGGCTTACTTGTAATTTATGATAGCTACATTCATTCGGGTGGTGTGTTGAGGAAACTGCGGAAGTTGTTTGGTGAATACCCTCCTGCCAAAGGCGGGGACGAAAAGAAGTGGACTTATTCTTACGTAGATGTTCGTCACCAATGGTTAAAATACCACTCCAATCCGCTCCTGCAAAAGACTATCTACCGCACGCAATGTTTCAAGGATCAAATAGCGGCTGATAATTGGAATCTTGATAAGCTGCCGATAATGGCAAATGGAGTGGCGGTAAATATTTAATTCACACAAAAAAATCAAGAGGTATAATATGCAAAAATCGATGAATAAGTTTTTGTTATTACATAAGTACTCGGTTGAAATAATACTGTTTCTATACTTGATAACATTTACGGCGTGCAGTGTAAAATTCATAACTGAATACGATGAAAACACAGACCGTACTGTTTCAGATCTCCAGCGTAAATTCGAAACATTCTTCATTAGCGCTGAAAAAGTATGCGGTACACCGGAAGGTGATTACTCTCATTTCGAAAATTTCTACGATGATATAAAGGTCGATTTGACCTTGCTGGAGTTACGCGTTAATGCGAAATCGAAAAACGAAATACAGATTGAACAAGTCAGCTTATTGAAAAAAAGCTTTGACGATCTGAAGAAGCTGCACAAATTAGGACTAACAAAGGAACAATTGGCTCCAATACGTACCGGATTTAACGTGAGCTTAACTGCTATACTCAAATTCGAGTTTGCCAAGCGGCGCGGCCACTAACAATCTTATTCAAATAATTTTTTTAAAGAAAGAAATATTTTATGCAGATTAACTTGTTTGATATTATAACGAAAATGATAGATGCTGTAAGAGACGCTTTGGACAAAAAGGTACCCGAAATAAGAGACTACGCAGAATCAGAAGGCAAAAAGCTTGGCGAATGTATCA
>JASEHD010000130.1 GCA_030019075.1 Bacteroidota bacterium | reverse complement strand
CTTCAAATCTGCATCGTCATCTGATGTATTTGCAGCCGGACATAGAAAAGGAACTGGTACAAATACTATGGCTTCGGTGTATCGCAGCACGAATAACGGTGCTGCCCCGTGGGTTGAAGTGTTAACCAACACATTCACATCTGGAGTAATCAAGGGTATTACCGTTGATCCTGTCAACACAAACAAAGTCTTTGCTTTTGGTCGGTATACATCGACTTCAAATCTTGGCACTTCCCTCACCGGTGGAAGTAGTGGAAGTTTTGAGCAACTAAAGGTTGGTAACGGCGATTTTGCCATCGAAGACCTTGTTGTCGATCCGACAAATCCTGGAACATATTCAAACATACTTTATGCTGCTTCCAGTTCTTCAGACCCCGCAAAGAGAGGAGTGTGGAAATCAACAAGCGGTGGTGTCGGCGATCAATGGACACGGACATCCCTCACCGATCCAGTGCTTGCACTCGGATTAAATCCAAACAGCCCGTCAGTACTCTACGCAGCAATAAGCCCATCAGGAATTAAGAAATCCACCAATGGTGGGTCAACATGGATGACGTTACCTAACATGTCGTATCAAGTGACACGCATTCTCATGCATCCTTCCTACCCAATTTCCAATCAATATTTCTGGATTCTTGCGGACGGCGGGACGAAAGTTTATAAAACGGCGGACGGTGGTAACAACTGGACACTTGTTACAGATAACCTTCCAACAATGATTAATGATTTGCGTCGTGACATTACAAATAATTTTATGATTAATGCAGCCACGGCAGGTGGTGTCTATAAACTTGGTTTACCACCAGAAGCGCCAGTCCTTGCATCACCGTTAAATGGTGTAACTGGCATCCAACGTTGGGAAACGCTAAATTGGTACGCATCAATTGGTGCATCTTCTTATGGCTTGCAGGTTTCAACAAATTCGGGTTTCAGTCCACTTGTCGTTAATCAGAGTGGTCTGACGACACTCAGTTATAACATTGGACCACTTGAGTACAATACCATATATTATTGGAGAGTTAATGCTTCGAATAGTTATGATTCAAGTCCATGGTCGAGTGAGTGGCAATTTACAACAATAGGTGCCTCAGAACCTGATCCTTGTGGTTATTATATCATAGATGGTGGTAATGTTATCCAAACGCCATATCCGTGCCCTCCAGAGCAAAAATCAGGATATCAATCAAACATGGAAGGAATACAAACTGAGGTTGTTCCTGATCGATATATTCTCTCGCAGAATCATCCTAATCCATTCAACCCAACAACAGATATTCGTTATGGTTTACCAGAGGATGCACACGTTGTGTTAAAGGTATATGATGTTTTAGGGCGAGAGGTTGCAACGCTCGTAAACGAGGTTCAGGCAGCAGGATACAAGTCTGTAAGCTTTGATGCGAGGAATCTTCCAAGTAACATTTACTTCTATCGTATCACTGCAGGCAACTATACTGATATCAAAAAGATGTTGTTGCTCAAATAATTTTCTAATAAAGCAACAATCCCGCTCCCTTTTAGCGGGGATCCTGCTGCGATAGTATCAAATGACCACAGGAGAAATTAGAAGATAAGGTTGATTTTATTTGAACCTTGCGAAGGTGTAACTTGTCCGCCTCTAGCGGAAGCCTTCGCAAGGTCGAATTATGACAATCAGAAATTTTAAATCCCAAGTCACTTTTGTCCTTTGTACAGGATTATTTATTCTTTATAAATCATCACAATCGGTTTACCGTTTCCATCGATATATCCTCTGTACATCCCTGAAGTATTAAACGGCATTGCAATGTTACCATTTATATCCAATGCAATCACTCCACCCGTACCGCCAAGCTTTGTGAGTTTGTTGATGACAGTCTCGGCTGCTTCCTTTACCGACATGTTTCGGTATTCCATTAGATCGGAAATATCCTTTGCAACATTGAGTCGGATGAAGTATTCTCCATCACCGGTTCCCGATACACCACACGTTTTATTGTTCGCATAGTTTCCTGCACCAATTATAGGAGAATCTCCAATCCGTCCGAATCTTTTGTTGGTCATTCCTCCTGTTGAAGTTCCGGCGGCTATATTTCCGAATTTATCAATAGCAACACACCCAACTGTTCCGTGTTCTTTGATTGTGTCGTTAGGTGGATTCTTTTTCTTTTCCAATTTCAAAGAATCATCATGTCTCGAATCCTTGTCAATCAATTGCTGAAGTTGTTTCCACCTCCGCTCTGTATAAAAATAGTCAGATGGGACTAATGGAATACCTTGCTCTTGTGCAAACTTCTCTGCACCATCACCGGCAAGCATAACATGCCACGATTTTTCCATTACGATTTTAGCCAGTGTGATCGGATTCTTAATATGCTTTACGGCAGCAACTGCACCTGCATTGAGAGTTCTGCCATCCATAATAGATGCATCAAGCTCGTTCGTTCCTTCGTGTGTGAAGACAGCACCTTTGCCAGCATTGAAAAGTGGAGAGTCTTCCATTATTCTTAAGGTTGCTTCAACTGCCTCGATGCTTGTGCCGCTATTTTTAAGAATGCCGTAACCTTCGTGGAGAGCTTCTGCGAGTTTTTCAGAGTATTCTTTTTCAAGCTCTGGTGTCATGTTCGACTTGAGAATCGTGCCTGCGCCTCCATGAATAACAATTCCAATTTTATCTCTATGTCCTTGGGTGAATGATGGTAAATGGATTGATAACCCAAAAAATAAAATTAAGATGATCTTAAAATGTTTCATAATGCACCTTGTTGAATATTCATTGATTTTAAATATACACCTTTTTATTCTTTTTTCCCTTTCGCTTATTTTTCTTATATTATTTTAAATTTGAAGAATGAATAAGTGTCCAAATCAATCGAAAGGGGTAAATATGACGTTTAATGATATAGAAAAACTTTTAGGAGATGAATCGAAGAATCTTCTTGACTATAAATGTAAAGGAATTCCGAAAGAAATGCTCACACTTCCGGGACCTGATTACGTTGATCGAGTATATGCGCCTTCAGATCGACCTACACCTGTGCTGAAAAGTTTGAGTTGGATTATCCATCACGGACGGCTTGCTCACACTGGTTATGTGAGTATATTACCCGTTGATCAGGGAATTGAGCATTCAGCAGGGGCATCTTTTGCACCTAATCCGATTTACTTTGATCCTGAAAATATCGTTAAGCTTGCTATCGAAGGCGGATGCAATGCGGTCGCTTCCACGCTTGGTGTACTTGGTGCCGTTGCGAGAAAATATGCACACAAGATTCCATTTATTCTCAAACTCAATCATAATGAATTCATCTCGTATCCAAACACATATGATCAAATCATTTTCGGACACGTGAAGCAAGCATTCGATATGGGTGCCGTTGCAGTTGGTGCTACGATTTATTTTGGCTCACCTGAATCTAAGCGGCAAATTCAGGAAGTCAGTTTAGCATATCAACAAGCTCACGAACTTGGCATGGCAACAATTCTCTGGTGTTACTTGCGTAATCCGGCTTTCAAGACAGTAGAAAAAGATTATCATGTTTCTGCCGACCTTACCGGACAAGCGAATCATCTCGGCGTAACGCTTGAAGCTGACATCATCAAACAGAAATTACCAGAGAATAACGGTGGTTACAATGCGCTGAAGTTTGGCAAGACACATCCGAAAGTTTATTCCGAATTAACGAGTGACCATCCAATTGACCTTTGCCGCTATCAAGTAGCAAACTGTTACATGGGACGTGTTGGTTTAATCAACTCCGGCGGTGAATCAAAAGGGACATCCGATTTAGCTGAAGCAGTTCGGACTGCAGTCATTAATAAGCGTGCGGGCGGTATGGGATTGATTTCCGGAAGAAAAGCATTCCAGCGTCCGATGGGTGAAGGAGTGAAAATCCTGAATGCGATTCAGGATGTTTATCTTTGTAAAGATGTAGCAGTAGCGTAATAAACTAATTTTAATGATTGAGACATCACCTGGACAACTGAAGCATTGTATTTTGATGTTGTCTAGGATTTCTTGCATCAAGCTTCTTTCTTAAATTTAAAACCACGCAATTGAATAAATCAGTCATCCTCAAAAAAAACGAAGACCATAGAATATCGAGCGGTCACCTCTGGGCTTTCAGTAATGAAATAGCCGATGTAAAAGGTGATCCGCAAGCCGGCGACGTTGTTGAACTTCAGACCCATCAGGATGAATTGTTGGGCATAGGATTTTACAATCCGCATTCACTCATCGCTGTTCGTATGCTGTCTCGTGAGAGAGAGGAGATCGATTTCAAATTCTATAAAAAACGGATCGAGGCGGCATTTACACTTCGTAACAAAATATATCCTGACAATGGACTATATCGGCTCGTACATGGTGAAGGCGACTTTCTTCCAGGTTTAATCGTAGATAGATATAATGAATTTCTTTCTGTTCAAACTTTCTCTTACGGTATGGATAAACGACTTACACTTATCTGCGATGTATTGGAATCTCTTTTCCATCCAAAGGGAATAGTCGAGCGCAACGAAGCGCCTATTCGTATCGTTGAAGGCTTAGAACAGAAAAAAGGAATCCTACGAGGAAGTATAGAGCCGGTGACGATCTCCGAATACGACATAAAGTATGAGATCGATTTGTTAGATGGGCAGAAGACAGGATTTTTTCTTGATCAGCGGGAAAATAGAAAAGTATTTCGGAGATATACAAAAGGTGCAAGTGTTCTTGATTGTTTTTGTAATGAAGGTGGATTTGCTTTGAACGCAGCGTTTTCTGAAGCGTCAAATGTGAACGGTATTGATATATCCGAAGGAGTAATCCAGCGTGCAAAACAAAATGCAAAGCATAACAAGCTCGAAAACATTGTACAATTTTTTACAGGTGATGCATTTGAATATTTAGCTAGGTCGGTCAGTGAGCATCGTTTGTTCGATGTTATCAATCTCGATCCACCTTCGTTTGCCAAGAATAAGAAAACTGTTAGAAAAGCAAAACGCGGGTATAAAGACATTCATACAAATGCTATTAAGCTGTTGAAACCGGGTGGAATACTAACCACAGCATCCTGCTCATATAATATTACAGAGGATACATTTATTGGTATCATTAATGAATGTGCCCACAAAGAAAACAGAAACATCACGATGCTGGAATGGCGGGGTGCCGCACCTGATCATCCCGTACTTCCCTCGATGCCCGAAACAAAATATTTAAAGTTCGGAATATTTTTAATTGAATAAGTGTTATATTAAAAATAAAACTTTACCGATAGATTTATTTTGAGATTAATCTTGGAAACACAGCGCACAGTATTAATTTATTTACTTATTTTATTTTCCTCCTATTCTACACTTCCCGCTCAGAGTTCAACAGCACGTTCCAATGCTTGGGGCATGGATATTCTTATCTCAACGAATGGTATCGGTTTGGGTACTTTTTTTCGTCATGAGTACACCGATGACTTATCGGGTTTCATCGACTTCTCGATTTCATCTGCCGGTGATGAAAGTGAGAACGAGTTTTACGATCCTCATTCGGGTACATCATTTACACCGGGGAAAATAAATCGTTTCCTCGTTATGCCATTATTTTGCGGTGTTCAATATAGATTGTTCAAGGATGACATAATGGATAACTTTCGTCCATTTATAAATGCAGCCGCAGGACCAACAATGATTTATGTCTTTCCATATAACGACGAATATTTTAATGCTCTTGGAAAAGGTCAGCCCCGTTATACTGGTGGAGGATACGTCGGAGTAGGCGCTTTTTTTGGCTCCGAACGTTCAACTCTCTTAGGTATTAATCTTCGCTATTACATCATACCATACCGAAGCGGTATTCGAAGCATGTGGAATACGACCAAAGATCAATTCGGAGGATTTTATATCTCTTTGATTTTTGGAAGTACGTGGTGAGAACGGATATTAGATTTTAGATTTGGGATTTTAGATTCAGGTGTGTCGTCCGGAATCAAGCATCAATTCTCCATCTTGTATCAATCTCTCTATTTGGTTATATTAAATCACCATGAAGCAATATCTACGAATCGTATCATATCTGAAAGAATTCTGGAAGCCGCTTTCGGCGTCAATTGTTTGCAATATTATCTATGTAGTCTTTGCTACATTATCAGTCGGCTTGGTCATGCCTTTTATTGATATCATCTTTAGTCCTGCTATACAAGTAACTCAACAACCTATCGAATTAAATCTCTTCAAGCTGCGGGAATACTTTACCTATCAATTGAATCATTTAGTTCTTACGTATGACCGTCTTGACCTTCTTATTTTTCTTTGTATTGCAATTGTAGTCACTTTTTTCTTTAAGAATTTATTTTTCTGGATGCAAGGATACTTCGGCGCCACAGTGGAACAAGGCATTACACGCCGCCTTCGTGAGAAGCTGTACGCGCATCTTCATCAATTGTCGATGAGTTTCTTCAATAATGAACGAAAAGGAAATTTAGTATCTACAATTATTAATGATGTGCGTGTAGTTCAAGAATCACTGTCCATTGCTATGTACGGGGTTTTTAGGGAGCCGCCTCAAATTATCATCTTCACGTTGATACTTTTCTTCTTCGATTGGCAGCTCTCATTGTTCTTATGTGTGTTATTGCCTGTTACAGGTATACTGATCACAAAATTAGGCGACATGTTAAAACGGGAAAGCAGAATAGCGCAGGAAAGAATGGCTGATGTTATATCAGTTCTTTCGGAAACTCTTTCGAATGTGCGGGTTGTGAAAGCGTTTCGAATGGAAGAATTTGAGATTAATAAATTCAGCCAACATGCATTTAATTATTTCAAGACAATGCGGCGGATACAATGGCGGAAAAATCTTGCAAGTCCGCTCACAGAAATTCTCGGTGTTATTACAATTGCGATTATCCTTTGGTTCATAGGGAAAAATATAATCCAAGGCTCCACATCTATGACACCCGGGGCGCTTTTGTTGTACATCGGTATTGTCGTTCAACTGCTTCCACCTTTGAAAGCATTTGGATTAGTTTTCAATAGTGTTCAGGAGGGTATTGCGGCAGGAAATCGTATAATGGCTATTTTAGATAATGAGCCGAAAATTATCGATAAACCTAAAGCAATCGCAATTGATGGATTTAAGGAAAAGCTTATACTCGAAAATGTCTGCTTCAAATATGAAACAGGAGAAGTGGTACTCAAGAATATCAATTGTGAAATTAGAAAGGGAGAAACAGTTGCGATTGTTGGGCCTAGTGGTGCGGGGAAGTCGACTTTAGTCGATCTAATTCCTCGCTTTTACGACGTTACCGATGGAAGTGTGATGATTGATGGAGTCGATATCCGGGATATTACAATGGATTCTCTCCGCGGTCTTATGGGTATAGTTACACAGGAAACGATTCTATTCAATGATTCAGTGAAAAATAATATTGCGTACGGACATCAAGAGGTTGGATTCGAGAAAATTATTGAAGCAGCAAAAGTTGCAAATGCACATGATTTTATTACCACACTTCCTGAAGGTTATGATACGTTTATTGGTGATCGGGGGGTGAAGCTCTCGGGTGGTGAGCGCCAACGGATTTCGCTCGCTCGAGCTATACTCAAAAATCCTCCCATATTAATTTTAGATGAAGCAACTTCAGCCCTCGATACGGAATCTGAAATACTCGTACAACAAGCTATCGAGCGATTAATGGTTGGTAGAACTTCTATAATAATTGCACACCGGCTTTCAACCGTACAACGTGCGGATAAAATTATCGTATTGGAAAATGGAAATATTGTTGAGATGGGAAAGCACCTCTCTTTGCTTTCTAAAAGTGATAGTCTCTATAAGAAACTTTACGAATTGCAATTCCGGGTATAAGATAAAACTCATACTATGAAAATCAGCGGTTTCACTTTCGCTCGTGATGCAGTCCGATTTGGATATCCTATCGTTGAATCAATCCAATCAATGCTGCCTATTTGCGATGAAGTCGTTGTTGCGGTTGGAAATTCTAATGATGGCACGCTGAAACTAATTCAAAATATCGGGTCAGAAAAAATCAGAATAATTGAAACCGTATGGGACGAAAGACTTCGAGAGGGAGGGCGTATTCTTGCACAACAAACGAACATAGCCCTAAGCCACTGCCGGTATGATTGGTGTCTATACCTTCAGGCGGATGAGGTTCTGCATGAACAATTTTATTCTAATGTTATGGATTCAACGACACGATACGTAGACGATCAACGTGTTCAAGGATTGTTATTCGATTATGTTCATTTTTATGGAAGTTATTGGACCGTCGGTACAGGTCGAAATTGGTATCAGAAGGAGATACGACTAGTTCGTAACCATATCGGTGTTGAGTCATATCGCGATGCACAAGGTTTTAGATTGAATGGAAATAAACTTCAAGTTAAACATACGGATGCTAAAATATATCATTACGGCTGGGCAAAACCACCGGGTCTTATGATAGCGAAACAAAAAAACCTCGACCGCTTCTGGCATTCGGATGAAAATGTTGAGAAAAAATATTCTGATAATAACTTTCATATCTTTAGCGCACTCGATGAAGTTGAACTTTTTAAGGGAACTCACCCCAAAATGTTTGCAGGAAAAATTCCGGAAGAACCCCACCAAGAATTGATGTCAGCTCTGAAAAATCGAAAACGGAAGAAAAGTATTCTCCGCTGGTTGGAAGAAAATGTTTTCCACACGAGATTTGGCGAATATAAAAACTATAAGTTATTACATTGAGAATACATAGGCGGTCTTAGCCTTATTAAATCGAGGATTTGCAATATGAGCTAGTGTACTGTCCCAAACGCTTCTCGATATATATTAACTTTCGCAATTATAGTA
>JASEHD010000012.1 GCA_030019075.1 Bacteroidota bacterium | reverse complement strand
GTTAAGGATAAGTTAGTCAAACTTTTCAATATTGTCAAGTAAAATTTTGAGGAAACTATATTTCACGTTTTACCTGAAAATTTTGTCGTTATTTAGCCCTATTTAAAACATTCTTCCAAATACAGTTTCTTTTTTTATTAAATTTCAAAATTTCCTTGCTATTCAACATCATTTTTTCTAAATTTTATAGTATCCGTTTAGCTCAATAGGTACAAGTTTACGTATTTTATATTTATTTCGAAAGGAGTCAGTAGTATAGGTTCTTGGTAATAATTGATTAATTTAAAATAATAAATAAGAATAACAAGAACATCATAACTTGACTCGCTTTTACCAACACTTTCGTAAGGGAACACATTCGAGATTCATCTGTTGCCTGCGAAAAGCAATTTCTATTCTAATGCTATGTGGCATTCCCATGTTCGTAATGCCACAGGTGCCACCTCCCCCTGGGATCTTCCAAGATACAACCCTGCGACAGGATACTAGTGTTCAACGCAGTTTTCCATTTCCCGATTTAATAGATACGTCGAGTCAAATTCAGTCTCAACAAAAAGATTCATTACGTGCATATCAGGATACGTCAGATTTCGAGGATGATATGCTTGATGAAGAAGAAGATTTTCATACTGAAAAAGATACCATTCAGGGATGGGAAGTGTATCTTGATTCTACCGCGCGGATAAACCAGTTTATACATTCGAGGTATGATGCCCCAATGGTTGAAATGTTTCCTCGAAAGAAATATAGCTTATATCTTGATGTCAAGTCGCCTGCTTATAAGCGTCAGATAGAACTTGATTCAGCCGGTCAGTTTGTTACTGTTCGCGAAATGGTTAACGGATTGGATATAAAGATTCCAACTACTATGACGCTCGATGAATATATTCATCATAGATCCGATGCAGAGAAACTTAATAACTGGCGATCCATGACTGAACAATACACGCTGAAACAGGACAAGGATGATCTCTCCGGATTTCTTGGCTCGTTAACGAATATCTCTATCCCTGTTCCGGCAAATCCGTTGACGAATATTTTTGGTGGAAATGAAATCAATCTTCGGATCTCTGGGGCAGTCGATATTCGTGCTGCTTTTAGGAATACGACATCCGATCGATCGACTATCTCTCCGTTGGATCGCTCCAGTAACACGCCCGACTTCAACCAAAATGTTCAGATAAATGTAGGTGGAACCATCGGGAAAAAATTAAACATTCTTGCAGACTGGAACACGCAGCGAACCTTCGAGTATGAAAATCAATTAAGAATTAGATATACTGGTTTCGATGATGAAATCATTCAGAGTATTGAAGCTGGAAACGTTTCGCTTCAAACACCTTCACTTGTAGGTGGCGGACAAGCTCTATTTGGGATCAAATCAAAACTTCAAGCAGGCCCACTCACGTTGACAACCCTTCTGTCACAAAAGAAAGGACAAACGAAAGAGCTCACAGTATCCGGCGGTGCAACAACACAGGAAATTAATATCCAACCTCACGAATATAGCAAGAACAATTTCTTCCTTGATACAGTATATATAAAATATTTCGAAGAATTACGACAATCTCAGGTTCTAACCCTAACTCCGGAAATTCAAGAAAATCAGATTATTCAGCTTGATGTCTTTCTTAGTGTTCCTTCTACACCACAGTATAGACAGATTGCGAGAGAGGCAATATCATATATAGACCTTCCATCGCACCAGACAGATGAGAGGTATTCTGATGGACAGATAAATCAACTCAGTACCGGTAATGGAAGATATTATAAGGGATTATTTATTCAGCTTGACCCAAATAAAGATTATAAGGTCGATCAATATGCGGGTTACATAACATTGCAGACAAGTTACAACGAAAATCAGGTAATAGCAGTCTCTTATACAACCGTAGGTAAAAATAATATTAACCAGATTTATGGTGGACACGTAATCGGGAACGATACGATTATGTATCTCAAGTTGGTAAAACCAGAGATTCTCTATCCAAGCCATAGACCAGCGTGGGATTTGCTCCTGAAGAATTTTTATTCTGTTCGGGCAACGAATCTCAAGAAGGAAGGATTTAACCTGAAAATTTGGCGGCGTACTGAAGGAAATGATGTTGACGAGATTTATGGGGAAAATCTTTTAACAGTATTGGGGCTTGACCGTTTTGACCAATATAATGCTTCCAATCCTGATAATTCTTTTGATTTTATGCCCGGTTTTACAGTTGATGTAGATAAAGGAGTTATAATATTTCCGTCATTACGACCGTTTGATTCAACCATCGTTCGTTATTTTAGAAAGATTGGAAAACCGATATCCGACTCATTATTATTTAGTGATATATATGACACTACCGCACAGGCGGCACAAAACAACTCAATTAAAAACCGATACACGATTAAAGTAGAAGCGGCTGGTGTTCAATCGAGTCGATACAATCTCGGTTTTAATCTTGTGGAAGGTAGTGTTCAGGTTTTATTAAATGGCAATCCGCTAACTCCAAATGTTGATTATACTGTTGATTATATAGTTGGAGAAGTAGTTATCCGAAAACCTGAAGCGTTGTTACCCGGTGCGAATGTTCAGGTAAAATATGAGCAAAACGATCTTTTCCAGATTGCATCAAAAACACTTATCGGTGCTCGCGGCGAGTTGAAAACATTTAAGAATACAAATTTAGGTTTCACCATAATGAATCTAAATCAAGAAACCCTTAGCGACAAAGTTCGCATTGGTGAAGAGCCAACGAATAATACGATGCTCGGTATCGATGCTTCCACTTCAACCAACGTCCCATTTATTACAGATGCGATTGATGCACTTCCGATTTTCAGAACAAAAGAAATGTCGACATTACAATTTAGCGGAGAGGCAGCGTACATGCTCCCCGATGCAAACACAAAAAAGAGTTCCGTTTCAGGTGATCGTGGTGCAAGCATTGCATACCTCGATGATTTTGAAGGAACTCGGCGCTCCATTCCATTCCCAATTATGTACACTGCATGGTCTTTGTCAAGCCCGCCATCCTATACTCGGTTAGGATTGGGTATTCGTGAAATGGAGAAGACATACGCAAAGGGACGTCTGATTTGGTACAATAGATTACCAACCGATGTTGTTACCGAAGACATATGGCCCAACCGCAGGACGCGCGCAGGACAAAATCAGGTAACTGTTTTAAATTTAGATTACGACCCAAACCATCGTGGATTGTATAATTTCTCCCCAAACTTAGATTCATCTTTACATAGGCAAAATATAGGTCCCAACACCGGAAAATTTGATAATGCAGAGGAGCGCCGGAAAAATTGGAATGGACTTACTCGTTATATCGGTTCAACTGCCGGAAGTATCCTCGAACAAAATATTTCCTATCTTGAAATCTGGATGCAAGCTACGAGCAATGAGAATAATTTAGAAGATTTACGGCGTGGCAGGATTTATATTAACCTCGGGCGTGTCAGCGAGGACGTGGTTTCGAATCGTGAGTTGAATTCCGAAGATATCCTTAGAACTTCAACAAACCCATTAGGGATTCCGAACGGAATTTTAAATGAAGGTGAGGATGTTGGATTGGATATGAAAAATAATTCTGAAGAAAGTATTGCTTATGCATCATTTCTGACATCGAACAGCGGCGATCCTGATGTAGATCCTTCCGACCCGAGTGGAGATAATTGGTTGCCTTACGGTGATGGAATTGATCTGCGGAAATTTAACGGGTCCGAGGATAATAAACGAGACCCTTCCGGCTTACTGCCGAATACTGAGGATTTAAATGGTAATGGCAGCGTTGATCTCGCGGAGCAATACGTTGAATATGAGTTACCACTCGATACAGTTTATTATGATTCAACTGGTACAGGTCCTTATAAAAATATCTATCATGTAGGTGGTGGTAATAATGGATGGTATCAATTTCGTATTCCATTACTTGAGACAGCACGCATCATCGGTGGTTCGTCATCTCAAGAAATACTTCAAAATGTTCAACACATTCGTATCTGGGTCTCCGGATTTGCACATCCTATATCTATTCGCATCGCCGAGATCAACCTTATCGGCAACCAGTGGCAAGAACGGATGCGGAATGATTCCTTATTGAAAGTGTCTATCGTAAATATTGAGGATAATCCTGAATATGCCCGTGAGTGGAATCAGTTAGGGATTGTGAGGGAAAAAGATCGCACCGATCCAAATCAGATTATCGAAGCTAACGAACAATCGTTAGCTCTTCTCGTAAAAGAGCTGCCCCCGGATATCTCGAGGGAAGTTGTAAAATATTTCACAGTTCGCCCGCTCGATATTTTTAATTATAAATCTATGAAAATGTTTGTACATGGTGATCCAACATTCAATCCGGGCGATGCTGAAATTTTTCTTCGTTTCGGTTCCGATACGATGAACTTCTACGAATATCGTCATCTAATTCATCCGGGTTGGGATTTGGCAAATAATGAAGTTAAGATTAATTTTGGGGAGCTAACATCGGTGAAAGCAGTCCGCCCAGATTCTCTTCTTAAAACGGTATACACCCAACAGGTTGATGAAGGACCCGATGGGGCGACTTACGGTGTCAAAGGAAATCCATCGTTAAGGCAGATACGCGAGATTTCAATAGGCATCAAGAATAAAGGAACATCAATACTCCGGGGCGAAGTGTGGGTTAATGAACTTAGGTTAGTAGAAGTAGATAATTCGCCGGGCATTGCTTTTCGCTTTGGTTCACAGATGAAACTTGCCGATCTTGGAGCGGTATCGTTTAATTATGCCCAGACGGATCAAAACTTCCATGGTTTGGATCAACGCTTTGGCAATCAAACGACGAACATTAACTGGGGAGTAAACGCAAACGTTTTACTTGACAAACTATTTCCACAGGACTGGCAAGGTACGTCTATTCCGATTGCCTATTCACACTCGGAGAATCTTATTAAACCTCGGTATCTTCCTAATACTGACATTGTTGTTCAGGAAGTTGCAAATAGAGCAGCGACCCCAGATGCATCGAAAACAATTGTTAATGAATCTCAAACGTTAAATGTTAGAGATACATATTCTCTTTCGAATTTTAAAATTGTTCCTCCTACTCCGGCATGGTACATTCGTGATACTTTTACCAAGCTTTCTCTTTCTGTCAATTATGGAACAACAAGCGATCGTGATCCAGCATTTATAGCCCGTAAATCTTGGCAATGGAGTCTGCGTGTCAATTACGGTGTATCGTTACCCGGTGATTATTATTTTCAGCCGTTTAAAAGACTCTTCGACGGTATAATCTTTTTTGATGAATACAAAAACTGGAAATTCTATTATATTCCTATTACAAATATTTCGACAGGGATAGGAGGTCAGCGATCACGATCATACGAAATTCCTCGCGCAAAAAGCGCGTTTCGTGAAACCCGGAATTTTGGTGGAAGCAAATCGGCTGGTTTTGGTTGGAAATTCACCGAAGGTGGGTTATCGAATATCTCCGGTGACTATAGCTTATCCATAGATAGAAACCTTCTTCCCCTCGACAACGATTCAATCGGGCGAGGATTCATGGAAATTATGAAGAGTTTGTTTTTCCGTGGCCAAGATAACAGATATGGGCAACGGGTAGCAATCAACACAAAACCGAAAATTCCAAATATTCTTGATATTCCAAAATACTTTGATTTAAGCGCAGGGTATTCAGTCGGTTATGCGTGGCAGAACAATTTCCAGAAAGGGGACATAGGAAAGAGTGCTGGTTTTGACAATAACATTACGCTTTCTTTAGGTTTCCGATTAAAATCATTGACCGACCCATGGTTCGAATCAAAACCTATCACTGCCGCAGCTCCAACAAAGCCAGATCAACGAGCCCGAAGCCCAAAAGAAACTGAAAGTCAAACTCAAGATTCTACCAAAAAGCAGGAAGAAAAAGCTTCTCCATCGAATATTTCAAATATTTTCTCACAGTTAAAAACAGTTACAAAGTATCTTATTAAAATTCCGTTATTGGATTATGAGACAATCAACATTTCGTACACACAGGGTAATCGTTCGGGGAATGGTGCGGTTGTCGGGAGTACAGGTTTTCAAAATTTCTGGGGACGTTTACCTTTCGAGGGCTCGCGTCTTGAATATGGTCCGTCACGTTTGTATCAATTAGGATTAATTGCAGATCCCAGTGGCACGCTGCGTTTTTCACCAAAATCGAAATTTCCATTTCTCGGCTGGAAAGTAACACCCGGACTCAGAGCTCCAAAAGCTTCTTTCACCGATCAATATTCGCAGAGTAATAACATAGCCTTACGGACAAACCGACCTCTCTGGAAAGGGGCAACAATTGATTTTAATTGGAAAGTTGGATGGCATTATTCGAGGAACACAACCGTTGTTACCGATAGTCTCGGCGTACCGAAGCCAGGAGAGCCGACAACCAGTGGAAGTATTGAACGCTCCTTTGTTACCTTCCCGCCGGTGTTCTTATTTAAATCATTCAAGAGTAATCTCGAAGAGGTTGGGAAACGATACGACAAGCTCATTTATGAAGGACAGCCGACGAACGTTGCCCTCGCAGAATCATTTGAAAAAGGTCTTGAAGCACTTCCATTTCTTTCAAAATTGTTCGGACAATATGCACCACGAGCCAACTGGACTATTCGTTGGGATGGGATCGATAAAATATCCTTTTTAAATTACGCTTTCGATCGTTTATCATTAGAACATAACTATACATCATCCTTCCGCCGCGATTTCCGGAGCTACCCAGGTAAAGGCGAACGCACAGATGGCGAAAGAATTAGTTATGGGTTCACTCCGTTGGTGGGTTTGAATATGACATTCAAACAACTTTTGAAAGGAAATTTTTCAGGCAATTTCCGTTATGGCACAACGACTTCATATGATTTGAATCTTGCCGCTTCTCAGCCAAATATTGTATCAACGATGACACAAGAGATGGCGCTAAGTTTATCCTATTCAAGGCGCGGATTTTCGTTTCCGTTATTCGGGTGGTCACTCTCGAATGATGTCGATTTTAGTTTTAGCTATTCAAGAACAACAAATACCCGACGGCGTTATGAACCCCAGTATCTCTCGATAGATCAAGAGGGAATACCTTTGGAGGGGAATACGCGAACCACTCTCGAGCCGCGAATCCGCTATGTGCTTAGTACACGTGTTACTGCTGCGATCTTCTATCGGTATTCAAAAACTGAGCCTGATGCAACCGGTTCACTTATCTTCGGCACAACTACCAACGAAGGAGGACTTGATATACATATCTCCATCTAACAAGTTAGGAATCGTTGTTTATCTTTCATGAAATGGTTATTATATTAAATAGGTAAAAAGATTTATGAAAAAAGGTCGTATACTTTGGGTTGATGATGAGATTGAATTATTACGCTCACACATTCTTTTACTTTCGGAAAAAGGGTATTCTGTAGATACTGCAACGAATGGAGAAGATGCGATTGCATTGGTAAATGCTAAAATTTATGATCTCATCTTTTTAGATGAGATGATGGCTGGAATGGGGGGATTATTAACTCTTTCTAAAATTAAAGATATCCGACCAGATCTTCCTGTAGTAATGATAACAAAAAATGAGGATGAGGGATTGATGGAAGATGCGATTGGGGTCAAGATTAGCGATTATCTGACAAAACCGGTCAATCCCAGTCAGGTATTGTTAGCTTGTAAGAAATTTTTAGAGGGGAAAAAAATAACTGGAGCTGCAGTGTCACGCGATTATGTAAAAGAGTTCAATGTCATCTCACATGCACTTCAAACGAATCTTACATTCAGCGATTGGGCAGGTATTAATACAAGCTTGGTTGAATGGGCAATCGAATTGGATCAACATCCAGACCTTGGACTTAAGCAGACCCTCTCCGATCAAGTCCGCGAGTGTAATGTTGAATTTTCAAAATTTGTTGAAAGAAACTATCGACACTGGTTAGAACAACAAACACGTCCGACCCTATCAAATGATGTTATTGAAAGGTATCTTATTCCTGAATTACGCGATACAAATAAATCGGTTTTTTTCTTCGTGATCGATTGTCTGCGTTATGATCAATGGATGATAATGGAATCCGTGCTAAGGGAATATTTTGAAATTACCCGCGAGAATTATTTCTCAATTCTTCCAACCGCGACTCCATATTCACGCAACGCTATTTTCAGTGGTGCATGGCCCGCAGAGCTTGAGGTCAGGTTTCCGGAACTTTGGGAACAATGGGAAGATGACGATAACAGCCGAAATAGGTTCGAGCACCAATTTTTAGATAACTTGCTTGAGCGGCGGAAAATTCAATTGAAACCCGAATCGAAATATGTGAAAATATTGGATGCCGAGTTCGGTCGGAATATTGAGCAGAATATCAATTCCTATACAAAAAACCGTTTGACAGCCATTGTGGTCAATTTTGTTGATATGCTGGCACACGGCAGATCGGATTCACAGCTTCTCAAAGAAATCGCCCCTGATGAATCGGCTTACAGGTCTTTGACGTCAGCGTGGTTTATGCACTCTTCGCTTCTCTCGATGCTGCGAACTCTTTCACGGCAAAAAAATGTTACTCTCATTCTCACAACCGATCATGGAAGTATCAGGTGTTTACGAGGCGTTAAAGTTATTGGAGACAGAGAAGCATCAACCAATTTACGATATAAATTTGGCCGTAATCTAAAAGTAGATGAACGACATGCGATCTTTATCAAAAATCCGTTAGAATATCGGTTGCCAAAGCGAAGTGTAACGATTAACTATATCATAGCCAAAGAAGATTATTTTTTCGTTTATCCAACAGATTATCATCAGTATTTAAACAAATATAAAGATAGCTTCCAACATGGCGGCATATCAATGGAAGAAATGATTTTACCCGTTATAAAACTAAAACCGAAACAATGAACCAATCATTCATTACACAATCAGAAGATGAGACAATATCAGTTGGTTTTCAATTCGGGGAAACACTGACACCCGGCAGTGTTGTGGCGCTCTTCGGTGATTTGGGAACTGGTAAGACACGCTTAATCAAAGGTCTTTGTAAAGGTTTAGGTGTAGCTGAGCATGTATCAAGCCCGACCTTCACGATCGTGAACGAATATCACGGTAAATGCTGTAAAATTTTTCATTTCGATTTCTATAGAATGAACTCAATAACTGAATTGAAAGAAATTGGTTTCGATGAGTACATCTACAATGATGGTGTTTGCGTAATCGAATGGGCTGACAGGGTGGAAAAACTTCTGCCGCCTGACCGCTTCAATGTTTTCCTGAAACTCGGAGCAAATGAGAACGAGCGTGAGATCAGGATTGAAAAAATTGGAGATACTAAGAGTTGAAAATTCTCGGAATAGAAACAGCAACCATGGTTTGCGCCGCTGCCGTTATCGAAGATGATAACGTGTTAGCAGAACGTAAACTGCTGTTGCCACAGATGCACTCAGAAAAATTAGTTGATCTGATTGATGACTGTTTACGGACCGCACAACTTGATACTAACACCATCGATGGTATCGCTGTTTCAATTGGTCCGGGATCCTTTACCGGGTTGAGAATTGGCTTGAGTGTGGCAAAAGGTCTTTCTTTTACCAGTGGGAAGCCGATTATTGGTGTTCCAACCCTGCATGGATTGGCACACAACGCTATTCAACAAAAACTTTGTCAGTCGGGTGATATTGTTATACCAATGATTGATGCCAGAAGAGATGAAATTTATGCGGCTGGATATCGTGTTGACAATGGCAATCTAGATGAAATTAGCGCTGCGAGTGCTATTAGTTTGGGTGCCTGTATTGATTCCTCTCGTGAGCATCAACGTGTGCTTGTAGTTGGAGATGGTGCCGAAAAATTTATGAGTTATCTTGAAAAAGTTGAATTGGAAGATTCATCTAGGTATATTATTCCACCGGCTGAATATCGGCATTGCAGTGCCGCAGCAATCGCATCGCTGGGTGCACTGTCGTTTTTAAAAGGTGTACGTGATGATGTCGAAACATTAGAGCCGTTCTATGTGAAAGATTTTTATACTTTAGTCAAAACCCAACATCAAGAGGTTAAACAATAATGGCATGGTTTAGACGATCAAAGGCGAGTATCACCACCGACGTCCAGCGGAAAGACCTCCCCGATGGGATGTGGACGAAGTGTGATGGCTGCGGTGAAATAATTCATAAGAAACAGCTTGAGCAGCAATTTTATACATGCTTAAAATGCAATTATCATTTCCGTATCGGCAGCAAAGAATATTTGCAGATTTTGCTGGATGATGGAACATTTAAAGAGATGGATCGGAAGATGCGCTCAGCAGATCCTCTTGGATTTAAAGATACGAAAGGGTACAAGGAGCGGATTAAAGATTCGATACGGAAAACGGGATTAAACGATGCTGTCAGAACGGGCGCTGGGAAGATCAACGGAATGGAAATTGTCATCGGCGTTATGGATTTCAGCTTCATCGGTGGCAGTATGGGCTCGGTTGTTGGTGAGAAAGTTGCACGGGCAATCGATAAGGCAAGAAAAGAAAGAGCACCTTTCATTATTGTTTCATCCAGCGGTGGGGCGCGCATGATGGAAGCTGCTCTCTCGTTGATGCAGTTAGCTAAAACCAGCGCAAAGCTTGCTCAGCTTTCAGATGCCGGTATTCCGTTCATCTCAGTTTTAACTGATCCGACAACAGGCGGTGTAACTGCAAGTTATGCGATGCTCGGTGATATAAATATTGCTGAACCGGGTGCGCTCATCGGTTTTGCAGGTCCACGAGTTATTAAACAAACAATCGGGAAAGATTTACCACCCGGTTTTCAGCGTGCGGAATTTCAACTTGAACATGGATTTGTGGATATTGTTATACATAGGAAAGAGATGAAAGAAACGATCTCAAAATTGCTTAAGCTAATGTGGGAATAGAACAAACACAATACTATATCGTATGAAAGGTTGAATATATGATAAAATTTTTTCATTTTGAATTTTTACTTTTGCATTGACTCATGGAAATATTTACCTGGTTTTCGCGCGGGGGTATCATCATGTACCCCATTTTATTATGTTCCTTCGCCGGTATTTATATTATTTTAGAAAGATGGCTTACTTTAAAGAAAGCCACTCCACCTGCAAGTGCATTTCAGATTCGACTTAGAAAGATGTTGGAAGGAAAAAACCTTCAATTGGCGCAAGAAATGTGTATTCAGGAAACAACTCCAATAGGCCGTATTGTCGGTGCCGGTTTGGAAAAAATCCATCACGGCTCGATGCGTGTGCGTCAGGCGATGGAAGATCAAGGTCGGGAAGAAATGACACATCTCGAGCGACATCTCGGCATACTTGCAACAATCGCAGGTATTGCACCAATGCTCGGCTTCCTCGGTACGGTTACAGGTTTGGTTGGCGCATTTCAATCAGTCGCGTCTGCCGCAGGCCAACCGTCTCCCGCTGATCTTGCTGATGGTATATGGGAAGCATTAATAACAACCGTCTTTGGTTTATCCGTTGGTATTCCCGTTGCGATGGCTTATAACTACCTTGTGAATAAAGTTCAGTCAGTTGCATCTTCTTGTGAGCGCATAGGTCGTGATACACTTGATGCAATAGAAGAAATCATCTACGGAGGCAGCCAAAACCTTAATAATGAGAAGACAATAAAATTACGACGCGAGGATAATTAGTAATGAATTTTAGGCCCGCTCATCGCTCACGGTATCTCGATACATTCAACTTCTCATCGCTTACGGATGTTGTAATGCAGCTTTTAATATTTTTTCTTCTAACATTTTCATTTGCTAATACAAGAGGGATGAACGTTACGCTCCCCAAAACAGCGGTCGGTCAACCACCGATGCGGAAAACCGTTTCTATTTCTATCCAAAAAGATAAACAACTTTTTGTGAATAATGAAGCAGTGCCGAAAGATCAGCTCGCTGCAAAACTTTCCACACTCATACAAAAAGATGCTGATCAACAAATTGTCGTAAGAGCTGATAAGGATTTAACACTTCAGGATGTTGTTGAAATTCTTGATATTGCAAAAGGTATCGGGGCTACGAAGCTGTTTATTGCAACAGAAGCTGTTAAAGAGGTTAAGTGATCAACGCATCTGTCTATACTGAAGATAAGAAAAATCGGACGATTGCCGCAATCGGGAGTCTGATTCTTCACATCATCATCGCAATAATCATATCGCTTACGCTTGTTTGGCAGCCGAAACCCCAGCCATTGATTGAACTTGATTGGGGCGGAAGCAGCGGTGCGCCTAATCAAAGCATTACACAATCGGAAGTCGATCCAAATCGCGGGAAGGAAGCGGCGCAAACCGGTAGTACAACGGAAGAATCAAAACTTGATGTTCCGGAAATTAAAAATCCGTCAAGCGATGTGATCGCACCAGCGAAAAAAGAAAAAACAAAAAGTACTGTCGGGACAAGCAAAGAAAAAGTTGCTTCAGAAGGCACAAGCCCAACCCGTCGTCGCCGTGCTAAAGAAGGTCTTGCCGGCGGTGCAGGGAAGTCAACCGGATATTCTATTGAATGGGCGGGTGCCGGCTCACGACGTTTGTTGAGCGGAAAGATTCCTCAGTATCCTGACGGAACGGACAAAGAGATGCCTGTAAAGCTGCAGTTTTCAGTATTACCTGATGGCTCGGTAACAGGAATAATCCCACTTTTGAAAAGTGATGAGTTGTTAGAACGCGAAGCAGTTTCAGCTCTCCAAACGTGGCGGTTCGATCCGTTGCCCCCTCAATTTGAACAAAAACCACAAATAGGAAAAATTACATTTAATTTCATATTAAAAAAGGAGTAACAAAATTTATGAATTTCACAAAAAGAACTTTTTATTCTGTTTTTATTTTTTCACTTTTCTTTTCATCTCTACATGCTCAAGAAATAAAACGAATCCAGCCAGAGTGGTGGTTCGGCGGAGTGCTTGGTGGAAATATAAATTTTTACAGCAGTGATTTTAAATCCTTGAACACAGGTAATTCAGTTTCAACTCCGTTCACAAAGGGATCGGGATTAGGTCTTTTCATTTCACCCCTGCTCGAGTATCGTCCGCATTCTGTTTGGGGTGGTATGCTGACTTTTGGTTTTGATGGTAGAGGAGGATCGTTTAGCGATGTGAATTCAGGTGATACGACGCTCTCACTTTCAACATCGATGAATTACTTGAGTCTTGAGCCATCTGTACGTATCGCACCTTTTGCGGAACCGATTTACTTTTTTGTAGGTCCTCGTATCGGATTCAATGTGGCGAAATCTTTTACTTTGGAACAATCGCTTGGTGTTGAAACAAAAGGTGATTTTGATAATACCCGCGGTACTGTAATTGGTGGACAGATTGGCGCCGGATATGAATTCTCATTATCAAATCCGGAAAGTGAATGGCAAACAGTTTTGTCACCATTCTTAGCAGTTCACTTTGGACAGGGTCCACGTTCGGAGATAGACTGGGGATTAACAACACTGCGATTTGGAGCAGCAATAAAGTTTGGAAATACAAAAGAGATAAAGGAAAAAGTTGAGCGTGAAGTTCAGTTCTCTGTACGTGCCCCGAGAATCATACCGAAAGAACGAAAAGTTCAGGAAACATTCCCGATACGTAATTATATTTTCTTCGACCAAAATTCGGCAGTGATCCCAAACCGATATATAAGATTAACAAGTGAACAAACCGAAACATTCAAAGAAGAGCATCTCTTACAACCGGAGCCGAAAGATTTAACAGGCAGATCACGCCGCCAGATGACTGTGTATCATAACATACTCAATATCCTTGGTGATAGAATGAGGAAGTATCCAGGAACTACCGTTACGCTCACTGGATCGTCTGAGCAAGGTAGGGCAAGTGGTGAGGCGTTGGCTGTTGCAATAGGAGCTTATCTTGAGGGTGTTTTTGGAATTGATCCAAATAGGATTAATACGAAGGGTTCTGCCAAGCCATCTGTTCCTTCAGTTTTGCCCGGTGCAACGCGTGAGCTTGATTTGGTTGTGCCAGAAGATCGTCGTGTTGAAATTTCTTCATCCTCACCGGAGCTTCTTGAGCCGGTACAAATTATATCATTGCAAGAAGATCCGCTCGACAGCGATGTGTTGTTTAGCGTAAGAAATGCTCAAGATTATTTTGCATCGTGGTCGATTATTCTTACGGATGAAAATGGAAAGGTAACACGGTTCGGTCCATTTACTACACAGCAAGAAAGAATCTCCGGCAAAATAATTTTAGGCGGAAAGATGCAAGGTAAATATAAAGTTGAATTGGAAGGACAAACAAGCGATGGCAAGGTCGTGAAGAAAGAAGAATCGATGAAACTCGTCCAGTCCGACGAGCCGGAAGAAGCGCCGGGTTATCGCTTTAGTATTCTTTTCGAATTTGATCAATCGAAAACGGTTGCTACTTATGAACGCTTCCTCACTCAATCTGTAACCCGGTTAATTCCTGATGGAGCGAGTGTTATCATTCATGGTCATACCGATATCGTAGGCGAAGAAAGCCATAATTTGAAGCTTTCGCAGAATCGTTCACAAGAAGCGATGAATGTTGTTGAACGCGCACTTTTAAAAGCAGGTAAGAAAAATGTGAAGTTCGATACTTATGGATTTGGTGAAGATGTTCGCCGGGCGCCGTTCGATAATAATTTACCGGAAGAGCGTTTTTATAATAGGTGTGTTATTATCGATATCGTACCAGAATAATTATTAAAGAGATGATACTCGAAAAGATGTTCTTTTCTTACAATAGTGCAAAGATTGCTGCGGGCATAAAAAAATGGTTTGATCCTATGTCCGTAGCGACCGGCTTGCATGGATTGCGATTGATATTTATTGTCGGAATAATTTTTTCTTTCATATCTCCTCTCATCGGACAGGTTCCGTCTGTCAATCAATCGATACAATCGGAAAATATTCCCAAAGCTCACGGTTGGCAAAAGACAGATGGTTATCATACCGCACGTCAGGAATTGGAACAAATCTATCCTACTATACCAACCATCGAAGAGAAAAGGGATATACTTTTTATTTTGCTGGAATCTGCATTTGAAGATCAGGAGTATGAAAATGCTTATCAATGGTCGAACGATTTTCTTCAGGAATATCCAAACGATCGCAGATTTTATGATGCTTTGTTTATTCATGGAGTAAGCGGCTTCCAAACTGAACGTGTGGATGTTGGAATGCAAGCATTGAATAAATTTCTCGCTGAAGCGGATGAACACCGCTTACGGGGAGCTGCATACTTCTGGCGTGCAATGTGCAAGCTGGACAAAGGTGATTCAGAATCAGCCGAGACGGATGTCCAGTCGGTTTATGAAGATTCATCGGCAAAAAATTATCATGACATGGCTCTGATCGGCTGGGCGCTTTCTTTAGAGCGGCGAGGTGAATATCAGAAATCTATTAAGCTTCTTGAAAAATTTCAGAATGAATTCCCGAACAGCAATCTGACGAATACGGTTAAGATTCGTCTTGCCTCACTCTCGTTGAGAGTTGGATATCCACTTCGCTCCGTAAAGTTTCTCGAAGATGTAAAGCCAGAATACCCTCAACGTCAGGAGTATGCACTAATTCGTGCGGAAGCCAGTCTGCAATCCGGTAAATATGAAAATTCTCAATCGGAATTTAAAAACTTTGTAAGAAATTTTCCTGAAAGTCGCTATGCGCGGAATGCACAATATGGCATCGCATGGTCATACCTGAAGCAAGGCAACTACACGGCGGCGAGACGTGAGTTTGATTCTCTCGGTGTTGGCAGTGATTCTCTTGCTTTTCTGTCGTTATACCAAAGTGCAGTACTTGCACTGTTGCAGGATAGACAGATGGAAGCTGTTGCAAGGTTCGATACACTTACCGAGCGCTCACCTTACGATGATTTGGCGGAGAATTCGTATTTTCAAACAGGCATGTTACATTACCGCGCCAAGCGTTACCGTGAAGCCCGTCGTGCATTCCAACTTGCCGCAAGATTGTTTCCCGAGAGCAAACAACGTCCACGCTCTTATCGTATGCTCGGTGAAACAAATGTAGCGCTGGGTGATTTTTCTAATGCGCAGTATGCCTTTACACGTGTTCGTCAATTAAGTGGTACACCTGATCTTCTTGCTCCATCAATGTTTCAAGAAGGTGTTTGTCTTTATCATTTAGGAAGATTCAAAAGCAGCGCGGAGTTATTCAATGAATTTTTAAAACGGTTTACAAGAGATGAACGCACCCCCGAAGCATACGTATGGCGTGGAGAGGCATTATATCAGGATGGTAAATACGCTGAGGCAGAGCGCTCGTATGCCGAAGCACTGCGTCTATTTCCGAATAATCCCAAAAGAGCAGACGCTCAATACGGACTTGCATGGACGCTATTCGAGCAGAAGAAATTTTCTCAAGCGGCAAACGCATTCGATCGCTTCATCACCCAATATCCAAACAATGAGCGTGTATTTGATGCAACTCTTCGCCAAGCAGATTGCTATTTTTTTATGGGCGAGTATGAGAAATCGAGCGCACTGTATGCCTCGCTTGCTAATTTAAAAAAAGACGGGCAGTATGCTGAATATGCTGCATTTCAAATCGCAATGTCGTATATTCAGCGAGGCGAGTCGGAGCGGGGTATCGAGCATCTCCGGAATTTCCTCATGCGATTTCCCTCGTCACTTTACAATGAAGTAGTTCAGTTCAATATTGGATGGACATATTTCTCGAAGAATCAATTCAACCATGCAATCACTGAATTCTCAAACCTGATTAGTCAATATCCCGAAAGCCAATTGATGCCGCGTGTATTGTTCAATATGGGAGATGCATTCTACAATCTTCGGCAATACGACAGCGCTCGCACTTATTATCAACGTGTACCGAAAGAATTTCCAACAAGTCCGCTGGTTACCGATGCTTTACAAGGATTGCAGTACACATATGAGGCAGAAGGTAAACCCGGAGCCGCAGTCGAACAGATTGATGCTTTGTTGAGTTCATCTACCGCCGGAATTTCTCAAGAAGAATTATTATTGAAGAAGGGAGATATCTTTTTCGGACAGGGTGATTTCGGAGCGGCTGCGCTCGAGTACCAAAAATTGTTGGCACTAAAACCAAGCCGAACAGTACAAGCCAAAGCATATTACCAGATGGCTCGTGCTTACGAAATGGAAAACAATCCGCAGCAAGCGATCAAATATTATGAGCGTGTAGTCTCAGATTTCCCGGATGCTGATATTTCACCAAATGTTACTCTCGCCCTGGGGCTTGCGCAGATTAAGACAAAGCAGTTCAAAAACGCCGCCAATATATTGCACGATTTCAAGAATAAATTTCCCAATTCACCTATGTTGTCTGAAGCTGAATATAACCTTGGAGTAGCATTATTGAATTCTAAAAATCCGAAGGAAGCGCTAAGCCAATTTCAGATTGTTGTGAAAAATCATCCCGATGATGTTTTTGCAGATCGCAGCCGACTTCAAATCGCACGCCTGCATACATCGAAGAAAGAATATAAAATATCACTCGACACATTGAATAGTTTGGTAAATCGTCGGAACGATGATCTCGCAGCCGAAGCATTGTTGATGATCGGTGAAAATTATCTTTCAATGAAAAAGCCGAATGATGCACTGCAAGCATTCAAAGATGTTTTTGAGCAGTACACGGAATATACCCTGCTTGTTGAGCGTGCGCATTTAGGCGCGGGTGAATGTTACGAGCGACTTAGAAATATTAAACAAGCTCGCTCGGAATATGAGCAAGTTGTCAGATCGGCCGTTGATCCTGCAATTAAAAAAGATGCACAGGATCGCTTGAGGAGGTTAGGACGATGATTAAGATTATTAAATATTTCCTCTTTGCGTCTTTGCGAGAAATTAATTTGAGTATTGTGAAGTACATCTCAGTATCCTTATTAATGGTATCATCATCAACTTTATCTCAAGAGCAAATTGTTAAGAAGGATACCACCGCGATGCCGAAGCTGGAAATTCCTGAGATTACAATTGTCGGTAAGAAAGCAATCTCACTCCCCTTTGCAAGAAAAGGTGAGATATACGATGTCCACATTTATGAAGCGCCATCGCCCGATACATCGATCTTAATGCAGCGTCCGGCAATGTCGCTGCCAATTGGGTCTCTGCCAAGATATGATGAACCTTTAGTGCCGTGGCATGTTTCAGCGGAAGGAGGATTAGGCAATTTCTCTACATTTAATCTGCGTACATTTGTTGATTACAAAGGGCGGAAATGGGGAATATACGGCAATGCAGGTATTCACACAACACAGGGTCACAAAAATAATACAGAAGGCAGCGCGTTCAATTTACAGATGACTTCGCATTCACTCGTAAAAACCGATAACGATATTTTAAAATCATTCCGCGTATTTGGTGGGATGAGATTCATAAGCGAATCGTATGGAATGTTTAGTGTTTCGACAATGGATCGTAGCCGCACAAATTTTTTGCTTGATGGTAGACTTCAATCGCTTGATCGTGAAAAAGGTGCATTTGATTTCGGATTAAAAGCAGATATCTGGTCTATCACTGATAGCGATCCGGGAAAAGATTCCTCTGTTGTTGCTGTGTCACCAATACTTTCACTTGGATATAAAACTCGGATTAGTAACGTTCGAGTTGCAACCGAGTTACTGTATTCAGGTTCAACGTTAGATTACGATCATCCCGCCGAGACTCCATCACTCATCGGCTTATCCACAAGTGCAAAATGGATGCTGATGAATGAATGGTCGTTGTATGTTGGTGGTCTTTTGCAGAACGGCTCGGCAAGCGATGGTGGAAGCCGTTCATTACTCATACCGTTTGCAACCGTAAAATGGGAATTAGATCGCGATCGCGAGCTGAGTTTTTGGTTTAATCCACAGATGCGCCTCGAATCGTATGGTGAATTATCCAAACAAATTCCATATTTGCAACGTGAAGTCGTTTTGAGACCCGAAAGAATTCCATTCAATCTTGGCAGTACCTTCTGGTATAACAGTGGAATTGTTTCAATTGAATTAAGCAGTGCATTTTTGAAGAGTACCGATAAACGTGTTGTTCTAGCCGATAGCGGAAAGATTTGGTTTACACATGTTGATGCCGTGCAGTTTTTCGTGAAAGCTAATGGCACTATCAATCCTACTGAACAATGTCGATTAACTTTCAATGGAATTATACAACCGACGTATGAAGAGGGCAAAAGCACACAACTACCGATGATTCCTCTGGTCCAAGTCGGCGGTAGAGCTGAATACGATTTCAATTTCCCTCTCACCGTTTGGTCAAGTGCGGAATTCTGGAGTAAACAGAATATCGATCTGGATAGTAGATTTCTTGTTGGTCTGGGCGGATCGTCAGATGTTATTCCAAGAACCTTGTTATCGTTCGAGGTGTCAAATCTTTTAAACCAGAAATATGAATGGTGGAGCGGTTATGAAGCTCCCGGCATCGTCTTCAATCTTAACGCAAAAGTAAACTTTCGATGAAGATCATCTCTTCGATAAAAGAGATGCAGCGGATTTCAGATGAACTCCGTTTGCAATCGAAAAAGATTGCCGTTGTTCCAACGATGGGATACCTTCACGAGGGGCATCTCTCTTTAATGAAAATCGCAAAGATAAATTCGGATGTTCTCGTAACGACGATATTTGTTAATCCCACACAATTCGGACCAAACGAAGATTTTAACACATATCCACGAGACATAGAAAGTGATAAAGAACTTGCTGGATCGATAGGCACGGATATTTTGTTTATACCAACACGAGAGGAAATGTATCCGAGTGACTTCCTAACATATATTGAGATTGAGAAAATAACAAATGTACTTGAAGGTAAATCCCGTCCAACACATTTTCGCGGTGTTACAACAGTTGTTGCCAAGCTATTCAATATAACCAAGCCGAACATCGCTGTTTTCGGTCAAAAAGATGCACAACAGGCGATTGTCATTCAGCAAATGGTGAAGAATTTAAACTTTGATATTGAAATTCTAATCGCTCCAATTGTCCGTGAATCTGATGGACTTGCAATGAGTTCAAGAAACACGTATCTTTCAGAGGCAGAGCGGAAAGAAAGTGTCGCTCTCTATCAGTCGCTCCAATTAGCCAAAAAGCTCATCGAAGATGGTGAATGGAATTGTTCCTTAATTATCAGTGAGATGAAAAAACTTATTTCAACAAAACCATCAGCAAAGATAGATTACATTTCGATTGCAGATGCTGAGACATTGGAAGAGTTACCGGTTCTTCAAGATGGAAAACGTATGCTCATCTCGCTTGCCGTTCGCTTTGGCACAACACGACTTATTGATAATATCATTATCACAAAATAAAATATCCTTATGCCCGATTTTACAAAAGAAACACAATTAGCTGTTACCATTATGGCTGCCGGAAAGGGAACCCGGATGCAAAATCCGGAGAAAGCTAAAGTGATGTACGAAATTTGCAGCAAGCCGATGGCTGAATATGTTGTTGATTTAGCGAGCAAGCTTCAGGCAAACCGTACATTGCTAATTATTGGATGGCAGAAAGAATTAGTGGTGGAACATTTTTCGAAGTTGAACTATAAGGTTGAGTTCGTCGAGCAGAATGAACAGCTCGGTACAGGTCATGCAATCCTTCAAACGACTGAACCATTGAAAGATTTCACCGGTGATGTTTTGGTGCTATCGGGTGATGTTCCGCTGCTTACCGAGAAAACTGTTAAAGCTCTCATCGGGTACCACCGGGCAACAGAGGCGGTTGCGACAATTCTCACTGCCGATCTTGACGATCCATCGGGCTATGGACGCATTGTGCATAACAATGATGGGAGCGTGAAAAAAATCGTCGAACACAAGGATGCTTCGAAAAAAGAATTAACAATCAAAGAAATAAATTCAGGTATATATGTGTTCTCTAAAGAGATGTTGTTTGAATGCCTCCCCAAGCTGGATCCAAACAATGTGCAGGGCGAATATTATCTAACGGATGTATTTGAGCTATTCTGGAAAAACCACTGGCGGGTATCTGCTGTGAAAGCCATTGATTCAGTTGAAGTTATGGGGATAAATGATTTGAAACAGTTAGAGGAAGCCCAGAGCATCATGTCGGCAAAATCAACCCCTTGAATGTTTGACAATCATCTGCTTTTTCTTTATAATTATTATAGTGTTTGAAAGGTATCGTATGAAGAATATATGCTTAGTATTGATAATGTTACTTTTGTTATCTGCTGTATCTTTAGCTCAATTTAAGTCACAGGCAGAGAAACCAAGTGTTGCACAATCAATGGTGCAGCCAGGGGCAAGTATGAATAGTTTCTTCGGACTTCTCAATCCGAACAATTTTATGATGAGGCATAATTTCTCTATGAGCTATATGTCGTTCGGCGGTAACGGGCTTTCGCTGGCTTCTTATACAAACAGCATATTTTATAAAATCAGTGATCCGCTAAATGTTAGATTTGATGTTACACTACAGGGATCGCCATTCGGACAATCGAATTATCAAAATTCATTCAGCGGTCTGTACCTGAGCCGCGCCCAGCTAAATTACAAACCGTGGGAAAATTTCCTGATCAAATTTGAATACAATCAATTACCCAGATCGTTTTATGGAACATATAATCCGTGGTACAATCCATATTCACCTTTTAGGAACGACGATTAAAACGGCTTTGAGCATTGAATCAAATCTTGTATCATTTTTTTCAATATACCGAGTTATGGCTGACTCGGTTTTTATTTTTCATAATGTTATTATCTAAATGATTGATACAGACGAATTGGAACAACAAAACGAATCACAGCCGCCTGTTAGGGTGATAGTTAATAAACGCAATGACATTAAAATAGTGCTGAACGTCTTTATTGTACTTTGTCTTATCATTGCGGGATATTTTACATACGCTTATGTCTTAAAAAATACAAAATCTGAAGTTGTTGAGAATACTCAAGTATCATCGCTTCCAGTTCTTCAGCTCGACGTTCTCAATGGCTGTGGAGCAAAGGGGATAGGGGCAAAATTCACCAATCACCTTCGCGCAAAAGGATTTGATGTGGTTGAAAGCAAAAACTATAAGTCGTTTCAAATTCCTCACACATTAGTGGTTGATAGAATTGGAGACCTCGCCGCCGCCCGGCAAGTAGCTGCCGCACTCGGAGTTAGTGAAAAGAATATCGTTCAGCAAATCAATCCCGATTATTTTGTTGATGTTTCTGTTATTATTGGAAAAGATTATTTTCAAATCATTTCATCTCGTTAAATTAAAAAAGGAGAACATTTGACACCAAAAACACTTGCTAAAAAGATTGCCGCATTAGCCCTCACCAAAAAAGCTTCCAGCGTTATGATCATGGACCTCAGGAAGCTCACCGACATGACCGATTTCTTCGTTGTTTGTTCCGCCGATTCAGATACTCAAGTAAAAGCAGTAGCCGATGCCATTGCCGATGGAACTGAAAAGCTTGGCTCATCCCCATGGCACGAAGAAGGGATCTCAAACCGACAGTGGGTGCTGCTCGATTTTGTGGATGTGGTCGCTCACGTCTTTCATAAAGAAGCGAGGAGATATTATGGACTTGAAAAACTTTGGGGAGATGCGAAGATAGAAACTGTTGAAGACAAACCAGTAAAGAAACTACCAGCCAAGAAAACGGCAAAGAAAAAGTGAAGCAATACCTTAAAGCCCAATTGCTCGGCACTCTAAAATCTTTAGGTGTGCCGGAAAACATCGTACCCTCGTTTGAAAAACCCCGCATAGCTGCTCACGGTGATCTTACCACGAACGTTGCTATGGTAGCGGCGAAACAAATACGTACAAATCCACGCCAGCTTGCACAGAAGATTCTAGAAGGTTTGAAATTAGATGGAACTCTCATAGATAAAGCTGAGATTGCCGGACCCGGCTTCATCAACTTTCATTTCACGGATAAATATTATCAAGCTCAGCTTGAGGTAATTATTCGGGGAGGGAAACAGTTTGGCAAGGCAGACATTGGCAAGCGCTTGAAAACACAAGTCGAATTTGTGAGCGCAAATCCAACCGGTCCTTTAACTGTTGGTCACGGTCGTGGTGCAGTTTACGGCGATACGATTGCACGATTGCTCGAATGGACTGGTTATGATGTTACGCGGGAATATTACTTCAACAATGCCGGCAGACAGATGCGCATTTTGGGTGACTCTGTCCGATTGCGTTATTTAGAATTGTTGGGAGAGAAAATTGAATTTCCCGAAGATTACTATCAAGGTGAGTATATCAAAGATATTGCTCAGTATCTCAAAGATCAACACGGTAATGGTTTGCAGAATGAACCAGCGGAAGGAATTTTCAAACGGCAAGCTGAACAGGAAATCTTTGATGATATCAAAAACACATTGGAAAGAATCGGTGTGAAGCATGATGTTTTCTTTAATGAGAACACACTTTACGAAACCGGACAGGTAAAAGAAGTAATTGAAGAATTACGGAAAAAAGATTTAGCGTATGATCAGGATGGGGCAGTCTGGTTTAAAGCAACTGCATTCGGTGGTGAAAAAGATAAAGTAATTGTGAAAGCCACTGGTGAGCCAACTTATCGCTTGCCCGATATTGCGTATCATATTGATAAATTTAAACGTGGCTTTGATTTCATAATAGATGTACTTGGCGCCGACCATGTTGCGACCTATCCCGATGTACTTGCCGGTTTGCAAGCTCTTGGATACGATTCTTCAAAGGTTAAAGTGCCTATTCACCAGTTTGTTACGATAATACAGGAAGGTGAAGTCGTGAAGATGTCGACCCGCAAAGCGAACTTTATTACTCTTGATGAGCTGATTGACGAAGCTGGTTCCGATGTAGTGAGATATTTTTTCCTGATGCGGGGAATTGGAAGTCATTTGAATTTTGATTTGAAGCTTGCGAAGGAACAATCGGAAGAAAATCCTGTATACTATTTGCAATATGCCCACGCACGTATTGCGAGTATTATCCGGCTTGCTGAAAGCAAGGGAGTGGATGTGAATAAGTCGTATGATCTATCTTTGTTAAATCAGACCGAAGAGATTTCTTTAATGAAGCTCTTGTCTCAATTTCCGGATATGGTTGAATCGTGTGCCGTAACCTACGAGCCGCACCGACTTGCTGAATATCTCCACGATATTGCAGGAAGTTACCACAAGTTTTACCACGAGCATCGAGTTGTGGGAGAGGATTTGAATCTCACTGCTGCACGCATAGCACTTTGCCTTGCAACGAAGACTGTTCTTGCCAACGGCTTTGCAATTCTCGGCATCAACGCACCTGAGAAGATGTAAAGCGGCAAACACAATGGATGCATTATACACCAAACAAACTATTTACTTGATCAACAACTACGCCAACTTGAACAAGCATTTCTGAAAGAAGGTGGCTTTACTGAAAAACTATACAAAGTTCGTCAGGATGCTAAGAGAAAATTATAATCCAGACTGTTATGAATTTACCAGCTTGGTAGTAAAGGTCGAGTTTCTGCTGGTCTCTTCGATACGTGGAAGTAGATGATGATGCGTGTCAGTAGGGTTGTACGGTGAGAGAGTCGGAAATTCAATGTTATCGTGAACAAAAATTGCAATTTTCACCAGAATTTACTAAATTCAATCAGTTAATTATGTTCCCCATCAAGGTAAATACCCTGCAAACTTGATACTATTTTGGCATAAACGCTAACATAAGTATTATATATCGTCAACCGTATAATGGAGTTTTGTATCTAATTACATTAGACTTCTTTATACAATCTACTCCGAAGGTCGACTACTCGACTCGTCGAGAGTTCTTCGGACAATGAAACAATCAAACAATTATTCAATTTATTATGACAGACATTAAATTACTCAACGAAAAAATCCAATGCGAGAGCGCATTTGTAGATATGCTTCAAATGGAAGTAAGCAAAGTTATCATCGGGCAAAAGTACATGGTCGAACGATTGCTTATCGGACTTTTATCAAATGGACACGTTTTGTTGGAAGGTGTGCCGGGACTTGCGAAAACTTTGTCCATCAAAACACTTGCGGCATCAATCCAGGCAAAGTTCCAGCGAATCCAGTTTACTCCCGATCTTCTTCCGGCAGACGTGATCGGAACGATGATATTCAACCAGAAAAATGGAGAGTTCACGGTTCGTAAGGGACCAATATTTGCTAATTTTATTCTTGCAGATGAAATAAACCGGGCACCCGCAAAAGTGCAGAGCGCACTTCTTGAGGCAATGCAAGAGAGGCAAATAACCATCGGTGAAAATACGCACAAGCTTGATGAGCCGTTCCTCGTACTTGCAACTCAGAACCCAATTGAGCAAGAAGGAACTTATCCACTGCCAGAAGCTCAAGTAGATCGCTTTATGCTGAAAATAAAAATTGATTATCCCAACCGCGATGAAGAGCGGTTAATCATGCGACAAAATCTAACTGATTTTCAACCACAAGCGAAATCGGTTGTGAATCCAGCCGATATTCTCAAAGCACGTTCGGTTGTGCAAGAAGTTTACATGGATGAGAAGATCGAGAAATATATACTCGATATCGTATTTGCGACACGCAAGCCGAAGGATTATAAACTTGATAAACTTACAAACCTGATCAATTACGGTGCATCACCACGTGCGAGTATATATCTGGCGCTTGGTGCAAAGGCATTTGCGTTTATCAAGCGGCGCGGGTATGTGATTCCCGAAGATGTTCGTGCAGTATGCCATGATGTCCTTCGCCATAGAATAGCGGTTACCTACGAAGCAGAAGCTGAGAACGTAACCTCGGAAAATATTGTGGATGATATTCTAAACACGGTGGAAGTGCCTTGATTTGTCAATAGTCATTGGTCATTAGTCATTTGGTAAAACAAAGGGATAAAAACGTATGACAGTAGGATTAGAGAAATTAGAGGTGTATCAGTTGGCAGAAATGTTGGCGGATTTGGTGTGGGATATTTGCATCGATTGGGAATGGTTCGCGAAGGATACAGTTGGAAAACAATTAGTCAAAGCTGCTGATTCAGTCGGTGCAAATATTGCAGAAGGTTATGGGCGTTATGCCTTTAAAGAGAATATCCAGTTTTGTTATTATGCCCGTGGATCATTAATGAAAGTGAAACATTTTCTTCGAAGAGCTAAGAAGAGAAAACTGTTGAATTCAGGTCAAGTAAGTGCATTAAAAGAAATTATTCAACCTTTAGCTCCCAAACTTAACGCATACATCCGTTCAATTAAAATTGAACTCAACAGATCGAAACAAATGACAAATGACCACTGACAAATGACATTTATCAAAGTACAAAGAACAAAGTACTAAGTACATCCATGGATACAACTGAACTCATAAAAAAAGTCCGAAAGATCGAAATCCGCACCAAAGGTTTGGTGAACCAAATCTTTTCGGGTGAATACCACAGTGTGTTCAAGGGACGTGGTATGGCATTCAGTGAGGTGCGTGAGTACCAGTTCGGTGATGATATACGAACGATAGATTGGAATGTCTCAGCTCGCTTCAATCATCCTTATGTGAAAGTGTATGAAGAAGAGCGCGAGCTTACCGTCATGCTGCTTGTCGATGTTAGCGGCTCGGGTGAATTTGGAACTGTTACTCAGATGAAAAAAGATATTGCCGCCGAGCTGTGCGCCGTGCTTGCTTTCTCTGCACTTCAGAACAACGACAAAGTTGGCGTTATATTCTTTAGTGATATTATCGAGAAATTTATTCCACCCAAAAAAGGACGAACTCACATTCTGCGCATCGTCAGAGAACTTCTTGACTTCCAACCTATACATAGGAAAACAAATCTTACAGAAGGTCTAAGATATTTAACGAGTGCGATTAAGAAACGAAGTATTGCATTCCTTATCTCCGATTTTCTCGATGAAGGGTATGATGACGCATTGAAGATTGCCGCAAGGAAACATGATCTTATTGGCATTCGGTTGTTCGATCCAAGGGAAACGGAATTATCATCAGTTGGATTGCTTCGGGTAATCGATGCTGAAACAGGCGAAGCAGTCTGGGCTGATACATCTGATCGTAGAGTGATGGATCGCTATAATCGCTGGTGGAAAGATCAACATGAACAAAGAACGAAATTACTTCGACGATGTGGTGTAGATGGAATTGATATCCGTATAGATCAATCGTATATCAATCCGCTTATGAATTTCTTTAGGGCAAGGGAGAAAAGATGGTGAGTGTGAGATTTCGGATTTGGGATTTAGGATTTCGGATTTGTCTCATCATTGTTTCCCTTTTCTTGTTTACTGTACCGATGTCGGCACAAGAAGTGCGGGCGACTGCGAAGGTTGATTCTAACCATATCATGATTGGTGATTGGTTCAATCTGTATTTTGAAGTTGAATATACAACAAATGCTAATGTTACCATCCCGATATTCCCCGATACGCTGGAAGGATTTGAAGTAATAAAGCGAGAATCACCGCTTGTAAAGAAGATTAACCAGGCGACGATGGAACTGCATATATTCACGCTCACTTCTTTCGATTCCGGAATGCACATTATTCCACCAATTCCGGTCTATTACAATCATGCTGACGATACAACGAAATATCTCGTGAAAACTTCTCCAATAGTGATGATAGTCGGAGGGATGGCAGTTGATACAACTCAGGATATTAAAGATATCAAGCCGCCGCTTTCTGTTCCGATCACATTTACCGACGTACTGCCGTATCTGCTTGTCGTTATTGGAGTTGCAGGCATTGTATGGTTTACCCGATATATAATTCGAAAACGTAAGCGCGGTGAACCGCTGATTCCCGAAGAACCGCCTCGTCCGGCTCATGAAGTTGCACTCGAAGCGTTACGATCACTTGAATCGGAAAAACTCTGGCAGCGTGGAAAGATAAAGGATTATCATTCGCAGTTAACCGATATCATTCGAACCTACATAGAGCGAAAATTCAAGATTCTGGCAATGGAATCAACCTCGGATGAAATCTTATCTGCATTGGTTGATGGTATCGTAGTAAAAGAGATGAAAGAGAGTTTGAAAGAAATTTTAATTCGTGCTGATCTTGTGAAGTTTGCAAAATTCCAGCCAATAGCGGAAGAGAATGAAACAAGTCTTGCACTTGCTTATAAGTTTGTCGAATTGACATGGAAAAAAGAACCAGAACAGGAAGTTGAACAATCGGTTGAAGAGGTGAATGCATGACGTTTGCCAATCCGGAATATTTTTTACTTCTCATATTTGTGCCTCTGATGATTTTCTGGTACTGGAAGAAACAGAAACAACAGTTAGTCGAGCTGCAAGTTTCGACGGTGCAGGTGTATCATTCACTTCCACGAAGCTGGCGGCAAAGATTTCGGCACCTTCTTTTTGTATTTAGAGTTTCAGCATTAGTATTGCTAACGATTGCGCTTGCGAGGCCACAATCGACATCCAAAGGTGAAAATGTAACAACTGAAGGAATCGACATTGTGCTTGTGAATGATATTTCAGGAAGTATGCTGGCGGAAGATTTCCGACCGAACCGAATCGAAGCAGCAAAGAAAGTCGCACTTGATTTTATAGACGGTCGGCAAACTGATAGAATTGGATTGGTTATTTTTTCCGGTGAAAGTTTCACACAGTGTCCGCTTACTCTTGATCATGCAATTGTGAAAAATCTTTTGTCTGAAATTAAAAGTGGCATGATTGAAGATGGAACAGCTATTGGGATGGGGCTGGCAACGGCAGTAAGCAGATTGAAGGATAGTAAAGCAAAAAGCCGAGTTATCGTTCTTCTCACAGATGGGATCAACAATCGCGGTTTCATTGATCCGATGACCGCCGCGGGTATTGCACAGCAATTTGGAATTCGTGTTTATACTGTTGGTGTTGGCACAATCGGTATGGCACCTTATCCCGTGCAAACACCATTCGGCACTCAATATCAAAATGTTCCGGTAGAAATTGATGAAAAATTACTTCAACAGATTGCGGATCAAACGGGAGGTAAATATTATCGTGCGACTGACAACAAAAAATTGAAGGCAATCTATGATGAAATCGATCGGCTTGAAAAAACCAAGATTGAAGTAACTCAATTCCGTCGGCACAAAGAAGAGTTTTATACTGCGGCAATGTTTGCAGGATTGTTTTTATTATTGGAATTAATTTTTTCGCTAACAATTTTTAGAAAGATACCTTGATTCGTTTCGCACATAGTGATTATTTATATGCGCTCGCATTTTTGCCGGTACTGCTTGTTCTTTTCTGGTGGGCAATACAAATGCGCCGGCGTGGCTTATCACGTTTTGGCAGCCCCCTGCTGCTTGAACTGCTTATGCCATCGGTCAGTAAATACAAACGAACGACAAAATTCTTTATTGCATTCAGCGCTTTAACAATATTGATTCTTGGAGTAGCTAATCCGCAAATCGGAACGAAGATGGAAGAAGTAAAACGTGAAGGCGTTGATATCATAATTGCTCTTGATGTTTCCAACAGCATGAAGGCGGAAGATATCAAACCTAACCGGCTTGAGAGTGCTAAACAAGGGATATCTCGTATGTTGGATAAATTCCAAAATGATCGACTCGGTTTAATTGTGTTTGCTGGAGATAGTTATTTACAGCTTCCACTAACAACTGATTACTCGGCGGCGCGTCTCATTCTGAGTACGGTTGATGTAGATGTTGTTCCGATTCCCGGAACCGCAATTGGCTCGGCAATTAAACTCGCGATGAAATCGTTTGCCGCAGGCGAGAAAAAACATAAAGTTATAATTATCATCTCCGACGGCGAGAATCACGAAGACGATGCAATAGCTGCGGCGAAGGATGCAAATAGCGAAGGTGTAATTGTTCATACGATCGGAATGGGTTCACCCGATGGTGTTCCGATTCCGACCTATCAGGGAAATACTCAAACGGGATACAAAAAAGATGAAAGCGGTAATACAGTTGTAACTAAACTGGATGAACAAGGAATGCGTCAAATTGCTGAGGCAGGCGGCGGAATATATATCCGGGCAACGAATCAGCGGGATGAATTGGATGCGGTGTTTAAAGAGATTCAAGCTATGGAAAAGAAGGAATTCGGCGCCAAAGTATTTACTGAATATGAAGACCGATTTCAATATTTTCTTGCTGTAGCTATTTTGTTATTGATACTTGAGTTTTTTGTCTCAGAACGGAAAAATCGTTGGTTAGCACAATGGAGATTCTTCAAAGAACGATGATGAAAATATTTCTTACATTATTATTAGTTTTTGTCTGGCTGAATTATGCCGATGCTCAATCGGAACGATCACTCCTCCGTGAAGGAAATCAGCAATACAAAAAAGATAAATACTCGGATGCGGAAGTAAGCTACCGCAAAGCGCTTGAGAAAAACAAAGAGCTAAAGCAAGGAGCATTCAACTTGGGTGATGCACTGTACAAGCAGGAAAGATATGCTGAAGCGGCTGAACAATATCGTATAGCGGCTCAGAATCATAAAGATGCAGAGACGAAAGCACAAGCACTTCATAATCTTGGAAATGCACTGGTCAAGGAACAGAAATTTCCAGAAGGAATTGCAGCATATAAAGATGCACTGAAGCTGAATTCTAAAGATGTTGATACTAAATATAATCTTGAATACGCAAAGTGGATGCTTCAACAACAGCGGCAGCAACAACAACAAAAGCAAGATCAAAAGAAAGACCAGAAGCAAGATCAGAAGAAGGAGGATCAACAGCAGCAACAAGATCAGCAGAAACAAGAGCAACAAAAACAGGAAGAAAAACAACAGCAGCAAAAAGCAGAGCAGAAGAAACAGCAAATCTCAAAAGAAGACGCTGAGCGAATCCTCGAAGCATTAAAAAATGAAGAGAAAGATGTGCAGAAGAAATTGAAGAAAAAAGCACCGGCAAGAATACGAGTTGAAAAAGACTGGTGAGTTTAGATTTCACATTTTAGATTTCAGACTGGCATCAAAGAACGAAGTACAAAGAACCAAGAACAAATGACTAATGACCAATGACACAGACTACAGAACATGTGTAAAATATTCTCACATATAGTGTTTAATTTGATTTTTGCCTTTTTCCTTTTGCCTTTTGTCTTTGCTCAGGATGCAACCTTTACAGCGTTTGTAGACCGGAATAAGCTTGCGATGGGTGAACGATTTGAGATTACATATACATTGAGCGGTTCAACAAGCGGCAGCAATTTCCGTCCACCGTCGTTCAATGATTTCCTCACACTATCCGGTCCGAATCAATCCACAAATATGCAATTCATTAACGGAGCCATGTCGGCATCAGTTACGTATAGTTATATTCTTCAGCCCCGAGCGGAAGGGAAATTTGTAATTCCATCCGCATTTATAAATCACGGTGGCAAACAATTGCAAACCCAACCAATCACTATCGAAGTCGCTAAGGGCGCTCCACAGCAACAATCCACCCCAGGCGGAAAGAAACAATCGCAACAAGAAACTGACATTGGTCAACAAATCGGTGATAACCTTTTTCTCAAGGTTGTTGTAGATAAAGCTCGTGTATATCAGGGTGAGCAGATCACTGCAACTTATAAAATTTATACTCGGGTGAATGTTGTTAATTACAATTTGGTAAAATTACCAGCGTTAACGGGGTTTTGGAGCGAAGACCTCGATGTTCCTAAACAGGTTCAGCTCTCCACCGAAGTTGTAAATGGGAAACAATATCGTGTTGGTGTGCTAAAAAAAGTTGCACTTTTCCCTCAACGAAGCGGTACGCTTTCGCTTGATCCGATGGAAGTTGAATGTGTTGTACAGGTGCAGTCGCGCCGCCGCTCAAACGACGTGTTCGATCAATTCTTCAACGATCCATTTTTTGGTGGTGTATCCAATGTGAATCACAAGGTTCGCAGTCAATCCCTGAATATTTCAGTTCTCCAACTTCCGATCTCTGATATGCCGACTAATTTTGGTGGTGCGGTCGGAAAATTTTCGATGGAAGTCTGGCTCGATAAACTCCAGACAAAAACAAATGAACCTGTAACTCTTAAAGTTAAAATTTCTGGCAGAGGAAATTTGAAACTCCTTGAAGCACCTAATGTGAATGTAACAACAGACATTGAAAAGTACGAACCAAAGATTTCAGATAACATAACGAAACAAAGCGATCAAATTGCCGGAAGCAGAACTTTTGAGTATCTGTTAATTCCACGGCATCCCGGTGATCATAAAATTCCATCAGTACAATTTGCGTACTTTGATGTTGATAAGAAAAGTTTTGTTTCTCACAGCAGTCCGGAATTCATATTGAATGTTGAGAAGGGATCTGAAATTACACCGACGTATGCAGTTGGTATAAGTAAAGAAGACGTGAAACTGCTCGGTGAAGATATTCGCTTCATCAAGAGCGAGACGATATCATTGCGTCGCAAGGGAGATAGATTCACTGCCTCGACGCTATTCTTTGTTTTATCTATCACTCCAATTTTAGCATTTGTCGGATTTATGTTCTATGCAAAACGGCGCGAAAAACTACAAGGGAATCTTATACTTGTCAGAAATCGAAAGGCACGCAAGCTTGCTCGCCATCGATTGGCTGAAGCGAAAAAATTCTTAGATGCGAAAAAGAAGGTCGACGACTCGACTCGTCGAGAAGAGTTTTATACAGAGATTTCTCGTGCCCTCTGGGGATATGTTGCCGATAAGTTAGGAATTCCACCTTCCGATTTATCGGTCGACTTTGTACGCACAACTATCGAAAGCCGCAACATTCCAACAGAAGTATCGAATAAACTCACATCAACAATCGAGATGTGCGAGTTCGCACGCTTTGCTCCTGCAACGGATGCTGTGCAAATGGATCAGGTTTACAAGGATATGGTTGAGCTAATCTCTACGATTGAGGAACGATTGCGATGAGAAGATTTTTAATCATTATAACCTTATTTATTTGTGAACTTGCATTTGCTCAGGAAGCAGCTATTCAATTCGAGCATGCAAATCAACTCTATCGCAATGGCGAATATCAAAAAGCTGTCCAGATGTTCGAGCAAGTCATTAAAAATGGATACGAGAGTCCAGCATTATATTATAATCTCGGTAATGCATATTTCAAACAAAACAATATTCCAGCTTCGATTCTGAATTATGAGCGTGCAAAACGTCTTTCGCCAAACGATGATGATATCAACTATAATCTTCGGCTGGCTAATTTAAGAGTAATAGATAAAATCGAACCGATCCCACGTCTCTTTATTGTCAACTGGTGGAAATCATTTGTCAATCTTTTTTCCTCAAGTGGATGGTCGTGGGTAGCTATTTTCTCCATTTGGGTAGCAGCAATCTGTGGGGCGTTTATCTTCGTTCTCCGGAGTATTCTATTGCAACGATTAGCATTTGTTGGTATAATAATTACTATCTTTATCATTGTGCTGACATCTATCAGTATGTTTCAGCGTTATCAGAGTGAGCAGAAAGAGCAAGTGGCTATTGTGTTTTCGCAAACAGTGTCCGTGAAAAGCGCACCCGATGAACAAAGCACAGATTTATTCGTACTTCACGAAGGAGTGAAGGTTGAGTTCCTCGATGCTGTCGGTGATTGGAGAAAAATCCGTTTAGCTGACGGAAAAGTTGGCTGGCTGATGTTTGATACAGTTCAGGTTATCTGATCTTTGGTTATTTCTGAAATATTTTATAAATTCATAAAAGTTTGTTATCTCAAATAAGGAATATCTGCCTACCAATTTGATACAAGTTTAAAACTTGTTTGTTTTCAATTCCAGCATAGAATGCTGGAAGAAGCTATCCCTATAAAAATATTCATTTTATTGACTTTAGAGGGTCAATTTCGTAACTTAATTCCGTGATATTTTCATACAATTGATTAAAGAGCGATGTTTAATAATAGTGAAATCCAAGGTGTCGTAATCAGGCCGCTGAAACGGTATTCCGATCATCGGGGGTGGCTGGTAGAACTGTACCGTGAAGATGAGTTGGATGCAGAATTTCTGCCGGTGATGAGTTATATCTCAATGACAAATCCCGGTGTTGCACGGGGACCCCATGAACATGCTGAGCAAGCGGATTTGTTTGGATTTCTTGGACCGTCTAACTTCAAAGTTTTTCTTTGGGACAACAGAAAAGATTCACCAACATATATGAACAAACAAGTTATAATCGTTGGTGAATCGGAGCCAGCATCCGTTCTTGTGCCGCCGGGTGTTGTTCATGCTTATAAAAATATCGGTGATACGGTTGGAATGGTTACGAATTATCCCAACCGACTTTTTGCCGGTAAGGGGCGTAAAGAGCCGGTTGATGAAATACGACATGAGAATAATGCAAACACCATCTATATACTCGATTAAATATTCACAAATGACAATCTTAGTAACAGGCGGCTGCGGATTTATCGGAAGTAATTTTATAAAATACATGCTCGAAGTACATCCGGATTATACTATTGTTAATCTGGATAAACTTACTTATGCGGGTAACTTAGAAAGCCTAGAAGACATTGCAAACAATCCGCGTTATCATTTTGTAAAAGGTGATATCTGCGAGCGAGGAGATGTTGAAGCGTGTGTGCGTGATTATAAAGTTAATGTTATAATCAATTTTGCTGCCGAATCGCATGTTGATCGTAGTATCATGGGACCTGCAATATTTATTGAAACCAACGTTGGGGGAACAAATGTTTTGCTGGATGTTGCGAAGGAATATAAAGTTGAGAGATTTATTCAAATTTCGACCGACGAAGTCTATGGTTCGTTAGGGGTCACCGGTAAGTTTACCGAGTCAACACATCTTCATCCAAATAGTCCATACTCAGCGTCGAAAGCTTCGGCAGATCTGCTTGCATTAGCTTATCATCATACCTTCGGATTACCGGTTGTGATTACGCGTTGTTCAAATAATTATGGACCGTATCAATTCCCGGAGAAATTAATTCCATTAATGATCGCAAACGCAGTAGATAACAAACCACTCCCGGTTTATGGTGATGGATTAAATGTGCGGGATTGGCTTTTTGTAAAAGACCATTGTTCTGCTATCGATGTCGTTATGCAGAAAGGGAAAGTTGGTGAAGTTTACAATATTGGCGGTGATAACGAATGGAAAAACATAGATATCGTACGTTTGTTGCTTAAGAACTTGGAGAAACCGGAAAGTCTAATTAAATTTGTAAAAGACCGTCTTGGTCACGACCGCCGCTACGCAATAGATGCTTCGAAGATAGAAAAAGAACTTGGATGGAGTCCGAGTGTAACATTTGAAGAAGGATTAAAGACAACAATCCAATGGTATTTGAAGCATGAAACCTGGTGGCGGCGAATCATGAGCGGTGAATATCAACATTATTATCAGAAGATGTATGGAGATCGCTAACATAATCATGAAAAAAAAATCCCATTATAGAAGTTCTCCAATTTATTTGCAAACTATTATCCTGTTAATCTTTTTATTTATCAGTAACAGTGTACAATCTCAAGATCGAAAACAAACTACTCCTTCGAGAGATTTATTTCCTTTTGAAACAGATAAAAGAACACAAGATAAAACATTTACTAGTCTCGACATGCTAACCGGGATTGCTCTTGAAGCTACGATTGACCCAGAAAAATATTTTGTCGGGCCCTCTGACATAATTGCGGTAAACATCTGGCTCAGCCCTCCACTTAGTTTTCCGCTGGTTGTTACACCTGAAGGTACGTTGATTGTTCCGACTGTCGGAGAAGTGAAAGTAGCTGACTTGACGCTTGCAGAAGTTAAGGTGAAAATATTGCAGGAAGCACGGAAGAAATACATTTCCGCTGAAATAACAACTACGTTGTTAAGACCACGTCCCATCATAGTTACGATTGTTGGAAATGTTTTAAATGAAGGTATCTATACATTGAATGCAAGTGATCGGGTAACAAAAGCCATTGAAGAAGCAAATAAACCGACAAGACTTCAAATGCAAGGGGAGGTTAATTCGAAAATGGTTGATATGTCTACCCGTAATATTGTTTTAAAACACGGAGATGGTACGCTGGATAGAGTCGATATCGCGAAATATTTGGTTACAAAAGATGATAAATGGAATCCATATTTACGAGAAGGTGATGTTGTGATAGTACCTCGGAAGAGTTTGACAAAGAATATTTTTGCTGTGTATGGTGAAGTTAATGTACCAGGAAGGTATGAATTTATTGAAGGTGATAGTTTATTGGATGCAATCGAGATTGGGATGGGTCTTACCCAACGTGCGGTTGAAGATAGTATTCAATTTACACGTTTAAATCCAGAGGGGACAGAAATCTCATCAAGTATTATTAGCCTTAATGAAATTAAAAATAGGAACCAACCAAACATTCCCCTTGAACCAGGCGATAGGATTATCGTTCGGTCAAAAAAGGAAATACGGGAGGATTATCGGGTCGATGTTCAGGGAGAAGTTTTTTTCCCTGGATTTTATCCAATTACTAAGAATGGAACACGTTTGACTCAAGTTATACGCCAAGCTGGAGGTTTTACCGAATTTGCGGCTCTAAAAGCCGCCGTAATCATTCGCAAATCAATGAAACCTTCAGAGCATTTAACAGATATGTACGATATTTCACGGGGAAGTCTGTTACGCGAGGATGTTTCGTACTTCAATCTTGAAAACGAAGTCCGGCTTAGAAGGGAAATTGTAAGTGTGGATTTTGAAAAATTATTTGCAAAAAATGATTCTTCACAGGATGTAATTGTTCAGGATGGTGACGCTATTATTATCCCCTCGTTACAAAAAACTGTTTATATCTTTGGTCAAGTACTCATACCTGGCCATCTATCATTTGTACAGGGGATGGATCTTGATTACTATATTAAAAAAGTGGATGGATTTACAGAAGATGCACAAACAAGTGATATAAAAATTATTAAAGCGAGAACAAAACAATGGCTTTCTCCTGATGACACAACAATAGAAGAAGGTGATTACATTTGGGTCCCCAAGAAACCTGAGCGAACGTTTCAATATTATTTGACGGTCGCAAGCCAAGCAGCAAACGTAGTAAGTATTCTTGTTGGAGTAGTAATTATCACCTTACAAATTGTTAAATAGTCGTTGTAGCAAAGGTGTCAATAAGTAATATATTAATGACTATGCAGTTAACGTAATAATTCGATAGTTGGAAAGAATTCAATTAGAGTAACTATGACGAATGATAAAATAAAATCCCACGAACATTTTGACATACTTGATCTTTTTCTTCTTGTAGCAACAAAGAAAAAAACCTTGATGTTGGTACTGACTACCTCACTCATCATTTCGTATTTGGGTATTTTTCTGCTAGTAGCGAACCAGTATGAAGCGACTTCAATAATTGTAAGTGGGTCTGATGAAACTCAGGGTCTACTTGGTAGTCTCTCGAAATCTTACGGTATACTTCCGATGAATATCGGATATTCCCAGTCAAGTTCAGAAATAGAGAAGTATAATACAATTATTCATAGTCGTTCATCACTTGAATTGATCCTTTCCCGATATAATCTATACAGTATCTATGGTTATGATTCGACAAACATGCACGATCGGGAAAAAGCGGTTGCCAAAATAACAAAGAAGATCAGAACATCAGAAACTAAAGATGGGGCGATACAAATTACCTTTATCGATACTGATGCCGAGCGTGCAGCTACGGTTGCAAATGCAATTGTCGAGTTGCTTAACACACGAGTGATTGATCTTAGAATATCTAAATCACGCGAGAACAAGCTATTCTTAGGACAAAGATTGGCAGATCTGAAGCAGGAACTTGAACGATCGGAAGATTCCTTGAAGTTGTTTCAGGAAAAAACCGGTATGCTTGAAATAAATTCGCAAGTGAAAGAATTATTGATTCTCTATTCAACATTAGAAGCGAATGTAATTTTCAAGCAAATCCAATTAGGAATACTTGAAAAGACATATGATCAAGGATCATCACTGATTAGCACAACCCGCATGGAGCTTCAGGAATATCAACGTAAATTAGATGAATTGAATCGGAAAGGACAACCAGGAAGTCTCGTTCTCCCACTGAAATCGTTACCAAACATTTCTGTGGATTACTTACGTCTATATCGAACTGTAGAAATCAACAGCTCTTTATTGAAATTTCTGATTCCTTTATACGAACAAGCTAAAATAGATGAAAAGAAAGATTATCCTATTTTGCAAATAATTGATAAAGCAATAACCCCAGTAAAAAGAAGCTACCCACCTCGAATATTTTTTTCGATAGGTATATCACTGTTTGTTTTATGTACTTTTATTCTTTACTACTACCTTAAGGAGAAAATCGGGTTGATTACTAATCCAAGATTAATCCAATTAGTAAAACTTCTTTATAATTCTTCAAAGCGATAATCTTCAACGAATCAAATGGCGATCATTGGATTGTATAATTCAATATTAGCAAACATTAGGGTTATTTTTGTCAGCATACTAATTTCGCTGGCAGCTATTATAACGATATCTTTCACTGCTCCGTCGCAACTATTAGTAGTGTTACTCTTCTCTTTGCCACTAACGGTAATATTCATGGTTCGCTTTTCAGAAATGAAATATTTATTAATCTTCATGCTATTTGTTAACTTTCATTATGGATTTAGTGCTGCAGGTTGGTTTTCTCTATTATTCATAGTATCTTATTTCATCAGTCATTGCGATACTCCTTTTACAAATCTAAAACATTCCTTAACATTTCCATTATTAATATTTTTACTTACCGTTTTACCTTCAATGATCAATCTCGATCATTGGTACCCGAGTGTGCTATTGTTTTATAATCTTATTGCTCTTTTTATAGTCATTTCTATCTATAGTTCAACCATATCTTCAGTTAAGGAAATTCGAAGACTCTTATTATTCTACCTTTCACTTGTTGCGATTGCATCGGTTGAAACGCTGTTTGAATCAGTTATAACAGGGAAAAGATCTTTTGGTATTGCAGGAATAATGTTT
>JASEHD010000129.1 GCA_030019075.1 Bacteroidota bacterium | reverse complement strand
GAAAAAAAGAACCAAAAAAAGAAAGAAAATCATTATTAACCTTGTCAACTTTTTTCAGGACGAGACACAAAGGATCACTGATAAATGCTACAGTACTATTTGGCATTCTCTTTTCCTCATCCTTTGGTGCAATTGTATTTTCTCCTGCACTTGCGTGGTTATTTTTTAAAGGTTTTCGTCAGAGAGAGTTTCGCGCAGTTTTAATTTCAATATTTTTGACAATAGGAGTGAGTTGTTTGCTTCTGTGGGCATCCGGTTAAACATGGAAAACATTTATTGCGGTTTTCGAATTCAGTCCATTTCATCATATATCATTGACGGATATCAAAACCGAATGGCATGGGTATACACTCCTATCATGGAAACATTTTCTGGAGCTTGGGAACTTCGTTTTGAAAATTTCTCCGTTTGCATTACCAATTATTCTCTTAGTATTTTTGATACGATTCAGAAAGATATCATGGATGAATGAAACATGGATTTTCTTCTTGATTCTTGCGCTCGGTGGAGGTTACATGTTCTTTATTTTTAACCCAGCACCTGGAATGAGCCGGGATTGGATCACATTAGTAAGTTATCCCACTGCGATTATCATTGCTTCTGCCTATGGAGTGCTTAAGTTTCTTGAGACCCCTTTGGTTCGTCGGCGGATACTGCTCATCTCTGCCGGAATTTCGTTCGTCTCGACAATAAGCTGGGTGGCGCTTAATAATAATGAAGATTACTCACTCGCTCGGTTTAAAGTGTTGCCGGACAGAGCCTACTGGGGTCCGAATTCGAAATTCTCATTCTACGAACAATTAGCGATTCTTTATCGAAATCGCATGGATGGTGAGAATGCAGTGCTATACTATCGCAAATGCCTGGAAGTCGATTCAACAAGAGGAAGAATATGGATGGGATTGGCACATGTATACAGTCTCATGGGGGATACCACCCAAGAGGTCGAATGTTACCAACAAGCTGTGGAGAATCGCACAACATTTATGGATCCATACATTAACTTATCGAAGTACTATGCTTCACGCGGACAATTTTCCGAAGCAGTAATTGTGATGCAGAAAGGGCTGAGTTTGAATCCAGAGTCACCGCAAGCAAACAATATACTTGGTGAATATGTTTTACTATGGGGTGAAAAGTGTGAAAAAGCGCTTCCATATTTCTTACACGCGATCAGGATTAATTCACAATATGCTAAAGCCTATCTCAACGCGAGCATGTGTTATTCCAATCTGAATGAAGTTGAATTGGCAAAAACTTATCTGACTGAATATTTTCACCATGAGCGGAACAATCAAAATGTAGAAAGGATTCAGAGCTTGTTGATAGACTCGAGCAGTAGTTACGCACTCTACCTGAACCTCCTAGGAAAAGAGTTAAAAGGTAAAAAATGATTTCTCTAAGGAAATATCTATTCAATAGTCATATTATAATCATAATAATCTGCATAATTGCTTCGACATTTACATTTGGGCAATCGCAAAAAAAAACAGATAAGAGAAAACCGCAGACAAAAGAAAGCGCTCCCAAGGTTGCTGCAAATTATGGCAAGTACAACTTTTCATTGAAAACACTTGATGGAAAAGCTATTAAGTTATCCGATTATGCCGGTAAAGTTGTTCTCGTAAATATCTGGGCACCATGGTGTCAACCTTGCAAAATGGAAACACCCGGTTTTGTAAAACTGTACGAACAGTATCATAAGAAAGGATTTGAAATAGTCGGCGTAGCGGTTCAAACAAATGAAAGTGAGATACGAAAATTTATTTATGATTATAAAATTCGTTGGGCAGTCGGTATAAAAGATGATATTACTAAGCAATACGGTGCCTTCGGCATTCCGAATAGTTATTTATTCAGACCAAATGGTTCTCTTGTTAAAGAATTCATCGGCTATACTGATGAGAAGGCGCTCAAACCATTGATAGAAGAAACTTTAAAAATTATTAGCGGCAAAAAATAAACATTCCGATTAATACCATCATCCGCCTTTGAGTTTGTTTCATTAAAACGTTATATTCCTACATGAATATTTCTCCGTTGAAAATATACGATCTCGCTATTGCGTGGAATTGGGAGTTTGATGCAGACTTCATTGCTGGCATCGAACATGAATGTGAGGCAAAAGGAATATCAACATATCGGATCGATACGGATCATTTACCACAGGTACTTAAAACACTCAAGCAAGGTAAATTAACGTTTCATGCATTCTACGACCGTGCATCGGATGCAGATGCAGAGTTTCTCCCGCTTGTACGATGGATGGAAGAACATGCAATCTGTCTAATTAATCCATACCATCGGGTTATTCATGCAATTGATAAAGCGACAATGCATCTTGAGTTCATCACAAACGGAATATATGTTCCAAATACAATCATCCTGCCGCCATACAACGAGCAGCGATGCACTCCTCTGTGTGAAGACGAATTTAAACAATTAGGCAAACCATTTGTGATTAAGCCGGCTAACACAACCGGCGGTGGTACGGGAGTTATATTAAACGCAATCACAGTTCAGGATGTAATCAAAGCTCGACTTGAACATAAAAACGATAAATATCTGGTGCAGGAAACAATTGCACCAAAATTGTTTAATGGAAAAAGAGCGTGGTTTCGCGTTTACTTTGCTTTTGGAGAAATTATTCCATGTTGGTGGGACGATAAAACACACCGCTATACAGAATTAACAACAGAAGAAGAAATTTTCTTCCAACTTCAAGGGCTAAGAAGTTCGATGGAAATTATCCAGAAGATATGCGGACTTGATTTCTTCTCATCAGAGATTGCAATTTCGGAAAGTGGAAAATACATAGTTGTAGATTATGTGAACGAAGTATGTGACATGCGGCTTCAATCGAAATATTTCAACGGCGCACCTGACGGTATCGTCCATAAGATTGAACAACTCATCGCTGAGCATGTAAAGAATCACCTTAATCAAAGAAATGGAAACAAACTCTAATGATAAATCATGCTCTGAATATCAACCTTTCCAAATATCCATCCGCCACAGGCGGACTCCAACAATCCAAAAATATTTTTCCTCAATTTGAATTTCATATTCTCGCTTCCGCCCGGAAAAAGTATCAGGTCGATCAATCGCTTTTCACAAGCAGTGGAAATGTTATCTTCCCAAACTATCACTCCGTCCGGCTTCTCGCCCAGAAGATGAATGCCCAGCGTGATCTACAAAAACATCCCGAACAAAGTATCAGAGCAGGACAATTGAATGCGATGGGACTCATAGACGAAATTTATCACTACGTGCTGCGGCTCTATGAGGAAACTGCAAACCCGAAAGTATTTGAACGAACAATTAAAAAGATGGGTCAAACGGTTAAGACAGATAAATTGAATGAAACACTTCACCAGTTTGGAAAACTTTTCCCGCCACTTGAAGTTTATTTAGGCGAAAAAACATTTAAGGATTACCTCAATTCGACTACAGGCAATAAACCGCACGCCGAGGTTATGTTGGAAGAAATTATTCTTTTATACTTCAGCAATTTCAATCCAGCCAATATACAATTCATTGAATTGTTTGATGATAAAGATTTAAAAGAGCGAGCAGCATACTCTCAATTGATCAGGGAAGCAGAGAAATTTTTCCAAACAGAGAAGCAATTCGGTCCGCAGAATCAATTTATCTTCGATCTTCTAAAAGCACCGATACTTGCAAGTCCAAATAGTCTTTCTGGGCAGCTTGAGTATATCAAAAAAAACTGGGGACTGATCCTCTCCGATAAATTTCTAAAGAAAATATTAAGCGCCGGCGACTTGTTCAAAGAGGATATGAGAATAATTTTCCACGGCGAAGTCCCGTCACCTCCTGTGCCGTCTTACAAGTATCATGAATTAGTAGATGCAGGACTGCTCGACCTCGAGCGCTTCACATCCGATTTGGATTGGATGCCAAATGTAGTTCTTCTGGCGAAAAACATTTATGTGTGGTTAGCTCAGCTTTCGAAAAAATATAAACGACCGATTACCAAACTGAATGAAATTCCCGATGAAGAATTAGACCTGCTTAAACAATGGAACTTCACCGCACTCTGGCTAATTGGCATATGGGAACGCAGTTCAGCTTCACAAAAGATAAAACAGTGGACAGGTAATCCGGAGGCTGTTTCATCTGCGTACTCGGTTTATGATTACGAAATCGCAGGTGATCTTGGCGGTGAAGAAGCATTTCAGAACCTTCGCTACCGTGCATGGCAGAAGGGAATTCGGCTTGCCGGCGACATGGTTCCTAACCACATGGGAATTTTTTCAAAGTGGATCATGGAACATCCTGACTATTTCATTCAGTCAGAATATCCACCTTTCCCGAATTACAGATTCACCGGTGGGAATCTCTCCGAATATCCTGAGGTTGAATTAAGAATCGAAGATGGATACTGGAATCGGAGCGATGCCGCTGTTGTTTTCCAACGAGTTGATAAACAAAACGGTAACGTCCGTTATATTTATCACGGCAACGACGGCACACACATGCCATGGAACGATACGGCACAATTAGATTTTTTAAAAGCTGAAGTTAGAGAAGCTGTCATTCAAACGATATTTCATGTTGCAAGAAAATTTTCTATCATTCGTTTTGATGCAGCAATGACTCTGGCGAAACGGCATTTCCAGCGTCTCTGGTATCCGCAACCCGGGAGCGGCGGCGATATCCCTTCGCGAAGCGACTATGCACTTTCGACTGAAGAATTCAATAAACTTTTTCCGAATGAATTCTGGCGAGAGGTTGTTGACCGCATCAATCAGGAAATGCCGAATACTCTCCTTCTTGCTGAAGCATTCTGGCTACTGGAGGGTTACTTTGTCCGAACACTCGGTATGCACCGCGTTTACAACAGCGCCTTTATGCACATGCTTATGAAGGAGGAAAATAATAAGTACCGCGAGCTTATAAAAAATACGCTCCACTACAATCCGGAAATTCTCAAGCGGTACGTCAACTTCATGAGCAATCCCGATGAGCAAACAGCAATCGCCCAGTTTGGGAAGGATGATAAATATTTTGGCGTTGCACTTATGATGGTAACACTGCCCGGACTTCCCATGTTTGCTCATGGTCAAGTCGAAGGTTACACCGAAAAATACGGTATGGAATACAAACGCGCCTACTATAATGAAGAACCTGACGTTCATCTCATCTGGAGACATGAACAGGAAATCTATCCGCTCCTTGGCAAGCGGCACTTGTTCAGTCAGGTTGCAAATTTCGAGCTGTACGATTTTATAGATAACAACGGTAAACCGAATGAGAATGTGCTGTCTTATTCCAACAAATCGGGAAATGAAAGAGCTATAATTTGTTATCATAACAAGTTCGAAGAAACTTCCGGTTGGATAAAATACTCTGTCGGTAGAAATATTGCCTCGACTGATAATCCTAAACTCATACATTGCACACTTGCCGAGGCGCTTGAGCTTTCCAATGCTGAAAATGTTTTTTACATTTTCAAAGATTACAAGACGAATCTTGAGTACCTTCGATCGGGAAAAGATTTACATGAGAGTGGATTGCACATCGAGCTTAAAGCATTCCAATATCATGTGTTTCTTGATTTCAAAGAAGTGGATGATCTCAATCAAGATTACGAGCGACTCTCAAAACACTTGCATGGGAAGGGTGTGCCTAACATTCAAGAAGAATTTTGGACTGTCAAGATGTTTCCAGTTTATCTGAAATTACATGACCTCATAAATATCGATAAACTTAATGTCTTCCGGAAATTATATCTTCAACCAACAGATCTATCATTGAAAGATGAAAACATAATTAAAACACTCATCGACAAGTATCTGCAATTCGTTCAACAAGTAAAGACGTTAATGAATAGCACCTTGGGAACGAACGATGTTGTTGAACATTTCAGGAAGAAGCTTGAAGTAGTTCGGCAATTATCTTTAAACGGCTGGCGCATTGATAAGGATAGTTATTCAATCATGGATTTCACCGACCGCCTGAACTGCCTCATTATTTATTCATGGCTGGCCCTTCAAAGCATAGAGCATGCTGGTGAGCCCAAATTCCATGAACGTCTTCGACTTGATAAAGCTTTCAAAGATATTTTCAAGAGTTTTTCAGAGGATGAGTATAAGATTAATGAATTGATCGGCCTGATATCATTACTACTTAACGAAAATTTCTTTTTAGATTATAACCCGGATTCGATTCACAAATACTTTTGTCGCCCAGATGTACAGAAGTTTATCAAACTTAATGAGTATGATAGAGTGAAATTTTACAACAAGGAAAATTATGATCAGCTTATTCGGTGGCTCTTTCTCGTCGCACTTGTTCAAATGTGTTCAGCCATCGATGAGCCAAAATTAAGCCTGTGGATAAGACAAATGTATCCAAAGTTTGAAAAATTTCTTACATTATCAATAGAAGTGAAGTATCAATTTAATGAATTAAAAGCACAACTATCTCAGATCAAATAAAAAAAGAAAGGGGGTTACCATGCAAGATGTAATAGCAATTATTTTAGGTGGAGGGCGCGGCGAACGCTTATATCCGTTGACAAAACTACGAGCCAAGCCTGCTCTTCCGCTTGCTGGGAAATATCGTTTTATTGATATCCCGGTAAGTAACTGTATAAATTCTGAAATCCTAAAAATCTTCGTTCTGACACAGTTTAATTCGGCTTCATTGAATCGTCATGTTTCAACAACATACGGCTTTTCTCCTTTCATGAAGGGGTTCGTTGAAGTCCTCGCTGCACAGCAAACCACCGACAGTCCTGAATGGTTTCAGGGAACCGCAGATGCTGTACGGAAAATCTTGTGGGTAATCGAGCCGCAAAAAGAAAACAATCTTCTTATTCTTGCCGGCGACCATCTTTACAGAATGGATTATCGGCTTTTCATGAAAGCGCACCATGAAACCAACGCTGATGTTAGTATCGCGGTCATACCAGTTGCAGAATCACATGCGTCGAATTTTGGCTTGATGAAAATAGACAGCAGCGGCCACGTAGTAGAATTTAAAGAAAAGCCGACAGGTGAAGCATTAGCGAGTATGCAAGTGGATACTAGTTCACTTGGATTTGTTGACGCTTCTACTTGGGGGACTTCATTCCTTGCCTCGATGGGAATTTATATTTTCAAGCGCGAAGTAATCGCGGATTTATTAAAACGTTACCCACAGCATGATGATTTTGGCAAACAACTGATTCCAGAGGCGATAAAAGATTTCAGAGTACAATCGTACATTTTTCGTGGTTATTGGGAAGATATCGGAACTATCGAGGCATTCTATCGCGCTAATTTAGCCCTCGTTAAACAGCCCAATCCAGCATTTAGCTTTTATGATGAAAAATTTCCAATTTACACACGACCACGTTTTCTGCCTCCAAGTAAAATTTTAAACACCCGTATCGAACAATCAATGATCTCTGATGGATGCATTATTCGCAGCGCTAAAATAATAAATTCAATCATTGGAGTTCGTACCAGAATTGAAAAAAATTCCCACCTCGAAAACGTGCTGATGATGGGTGCAGACTTCTACGAGTCAGATCAAGAGAGAGAGATTGATTTGAATAAAAATCTTCCAGCCATCGGTATTGGTGAAAATTCCACTATTCGTGATGCGATAATTGATAAGAACGCGCGTATTGGACACAATGTAAAAATAATAAACAAATCGAAACGACAACTGGCTGATTCTGAGAAAGAAGGTTATTGCATCCGCAACGGCATTACCATTATCATAAAGAATGCAATCATACCGGATAACACTGTAATTTAATTTATTTAAGATTTCAATGAATCCAAAAATTCAACACATCGTTATGCTTGCATCCGAAAACGATGGATTGATTGATGGAAAAGTGGGTGGACTTGCTGACGTGATAAGAGATTTACCTAATGCCCTGGCAGATTTTGGATTAAAAATTACAGTCGTTACGCCAGCGTATGGTTTTCTTCATAACGTCAATCCATCAAAATTTATTACTAAGGTTTCTTTTCCTTTTGGTGGAAAAAATTCGGTGGGGGAGATGTGGCAGGTTACACCCAAAAATCAAAAAGAGAATGTTAATCATTTTGTTTTTGAGCATCCTGAAATTCGCGGAGCACCAATTTACTCGAACGATCCGCCGGGTCAGCCATTTGCACAAGATGCAACTAAGTTTGCAATTTTCTGTTCTGCCATTGGACAGCACCTTAAATCCATTGAACCTTCATCCATCATTCATCTACACGATTGGCATACAGGGTTTTTCACTCTTCTAAGAGAACTACATCCAGATTGCGAGCATCTTAAAAAACATAAAGTCGTTTTCACAATTCATAATTTAGGATATCAAGGAAACCGACCGATACGCGGAAAACATGCGAGCGTTGAACAATGGTTCCCGGAACTTTTCAAAGAGACAGAATGGATAGATAAATGGAAAGACCCGCGATATCTTGAACCTCAGTTTACTCCTCTTGCTGCAGCGATTCAATACGCAGATAAGGTAAACACAGTCTCACCAACCTACGCACAAGAAATATTAAAACCGAGCAATCATAAAAACGGTTTTTATGGCGGTGACGGTTTAGAACAATTTCTTCAAAAGAAAAGTGAAGGAAATAAATTATTCGGAATTTTAAATGGGATCGAGTATCCACCTCAAATAGATAACAAACGGATATCATTCTTAGAGCTTTCCAATCTCATCATCGAAGAAATAGCGAATAATTCCCAATCCGATTCCGAGCTATTTTTAAAAAAGGTTATCGAGCGGCTTGAAAAAATAAAATCAATTCAACCCTCAATTATTTTAACCAGTGTAACAAGAG
>JASEHD010000128.1 GCA_030019075.1 Bacteroidota bacterium | reverse complement strand
TATACAACAATCAAGTACATGCAAAAACCCACTGGCGTAATATCGACCACAGAACTTCCGAAAGATTTTATCCTTCATCAGAACTATCCGAATCCGTTCAACCCAATAACGAAAATCCGATTCACGATTCACGAATCACGATTCACGACACTTAAAGTGTACGACGTTTTAGGTCGAGAGGTGGCGACGTTGGTGGATGAGGTGAAACAGCCGGGCGAATACAAAGTAGAGTGGAATGCTGAAGGACTTCCCAGCGGCGTCTATATCTATCGGTTACAATCAGGCACGTTTTTCGGAGTTAAGAATCTCATACTGCTCAGATGAAGACTGTGTGAAAAGTCTATTTGCACTTTAAGCGCGTTCGTTTCACTCAGTGTAAACTCCGCGAAGAGCCGTTCGATACACCCTGCTGAATGGCGGGACGACCAAGAGTGTGTCGGGACAGGTCGGGAAAAATTCCATGCTCGATCAAACAAATCTCAAAAAAAGGGATTTAATCGATAGAATCACAATGTAATGGATTTCTCAATGTTTCATCGGATTATGTTATAATCTTCATGTTAAGCTCTTGATTTTCTTCAAATATTGTGCTATCTTCATACAGTTAAGGCAGTAATCAAACATTCTCTGTCCCCATCAACGGGGATTTTTTTATATTATGAATTAAATGAATAAAATAAGAGTTCGCTTTGCACCAAGCCCCACTGGTTTTCTACATGTCGGTGGACTTAGAACTGCTTTGTATAATTATCTATTTGCAAGAAAGAACAATGGTGTATTTGTTCTCCGAATTGAAGATACAGATAGAACCCGCTACGTAGATGGTGCTGTGGAGAACCTTATCGATACTTTAAGTTGGTGTAGTTTAGATTTCGATGAAGGTCCGCAAAAAGGAGGTATGTACGGCCCGTATATCCAATCGGAACGGTTAGATATTTATAAAAATACTGTTGGGCAGCTCATCGAGAAGAAAAAAGCATATTATTGCTTCTGTTCGCCCGAAAGTATAGATACTCTTAGAAAGGATCAACAGAATGTAAATCAACAAACAAAATATGATAAGCGTTGTCTAAAATTAACAACGCAGGATATCGAAGAAAAATTAAAGAGCGGAATACCTTATGTCGTACGATTGAATATTGAATCCGATCAAACGGTTGTAGTAGATGACATTATCCGCGGTCGTGTGGAATTCGATAGCAATTTACTCGATGATCAGGTCCTAATAAAAAGTGATGGATACCCGACATATCACTTGGCGAATGTTGTAGATGATCATTTGATGGAAATTAGTCACGTGATCCGCGGCGAGGAATGGTTGCCTTCAACGCCAAAACATGTCCTACTATACGATGCGTTCGGTTGGGAACGACCAATATTTGCACATTTACCTTTATTGTTAAATCCAGATAGGTCGAAATTAAGTAAACGTCAGGGTGATGTTGCAGTTGAAGATTATAGATCAAAGGGTTATTTAAAAGAAGCACTGATAAATTTCGTAGCTCTGCTTGGTTGGAATCCGGGAACGGAACAGGAAATCTTTACGTTATCGGAACTTGTTGAACAGTTTTCAATTGATGCGGTAAATAAAGCTGGTGCAGTGTTCAACATCGAAAAATTGAATTGGTTGAACTTTGAACATCTTCGTATGAAACCTGATGCTGAAATACTTCAGATATTGAAAGAACAAATTGATAAATCACCTCCCGATTATATTCGATACAGTGATGAAAAATTATTAGCGATAATTCAGGCGATGCGTCCGAGGATGTCGTTCATCAAAGATATTTTTGAAAAAAGTCAATACTTCTTTCTACCACCTTCCGACTATGATCAAGAAGTCATCAGCAAGCATTGGAAATCGGAAACTCCAGAGCATCTAAAAATATTACTTGAGGAATTTTCCAAGTTGGAGCATCCTAAAAAAGAAGATTACGAAAAGGCACTTCATCAGGCAGCATCAATGCTCAAAATAGGTAATGGAAAACTTATCCATCCCGTACGACTCGCTGTATCAGGTGTTGGGGGTGGACCTGGGTTGTACGATATCCTATATATCATTGGAAAAGAAGAGAGCTTACGAAGAATCAAAAAGGCAATCGAGAGAATAAAACCTCAATGATGATCAAAGAAAGTTATGGAAAACAATAAATCACACGAAAATCCAAAGCCATCTAATTTCATTCGTGAAATTATTGATGATGACATAAGCACAAATAAATACGGCGGAAGAGTTAATACAAGATTTCCCCCTGAACCGAATGGTCATCTACATATAGGACATGCAAAATCTATTTGTTTAAATTTCGGGATTGCTCGAGATTATAACGGACTCTGCAATCTGCGATTCGATGATACTAATCCAACAAAAGAGGAAATGGAATATGTCGAATCGATCAAAGAAGATGTTCGCTGGCTAGGTTTTGATTGGGAGGATAGGGAATACTACGCTTCGGATTATTTTGAACAGCTCTATGAATATGCCGTTCAACTTATTAATAAGGGAAAAGCATTCGTTTGCGATTTAAGTGCCGATGAGATTCGCAAATATAGAGGAACGTTGACACAATCCGGGAAGGAAAGCCCATTTCGTAATCGGACAATTGAAGAAAACCTTGATTTATTCGAGCGAATGCGCAAGGGTGAATTCCCTGATGGTTCGAAAACGCTCCGTGCAAAAGTTGATATGTCTTCTCCAAATTTAAATATGCGCGATCCTGTAATGTATAGAATTCTCCACGAAACCCATCACCGTACGGGCGATGCCTGGTGCATCTATCCGATGTACGATTGGGCACATGGTCAATCGGATTCTATTGAACGAATCACTCATTCGATTTGTACACTCGAGTTTGAAGATCATCGACCTTTATACGATTGGTTTATTGATGAAATTGGAATTTATCATCCACAACAAATCGAGTTTGCACGTCTAAATTTAAGCTATACTGTAATGAGTAAACGAAGACTGCTCCAACTTGTTGAAGAAGGTTTAGTTGATGGATGGGATGATCCACGAATGCCGACAATTTCGGGTTTGCGACGTCGCGGTTACTCACCTGAGTCGATTCGTTACTTCGCCGAGCGGATTGGCGTTGCAAAAAGAGAAAATATGATTGATGTCGCTTTACTTGAAGACAGCTTACGTGAAGATTTGAACAAACGCGCTCCGCGTTTTATGGCTGTACTGCGTCCATTAAAACTGATAATAGATAACTATCCCGATGCTCAGACTGAAGAGCTTGAAGCAGTTAATAATCCGGAAGATCCGGCAAAGGGTTCGAGAAAAATCCCTTTTTCAAAAGTATTGTATATTGAGCAGGATGATTTTCGGGAGAATCCGCCGCCGAAGTATTTCCGATTATCACCCGGCAATGAAGTACGTTTACGTTACGCATACATTATTAAAGGTACTGAAGTAATAAAAAACTCGAGTGGAAACATCGTTGAGGTACATTGTACATACGATCCCGCAACTCGTAGCGGTCTATCACAGAGTCAGAAAAAAGTGAAAGGAACGATACATTGGGTCTCAGCTGAACATTCGATAGATGCTGAAGTAAGATTGTATGATCGCCTTTTTACTATCGAAGACCCAAGCGGTGATAATTGGAAAGAGTTCATTAATCCGAATTCATTAGAAAAATTGACAAATTGTAAGTTAGAACCGAGTTTAGCAAATATTAAAGCAAAGGATCGTTTTCAATTCGAGCGATTAGGATATTTTTGTGTTGATTACGATTCAACCGAAAGTAAGAAAATAATCAATCGAACGGTTACGCTTCGAGATACATGGGCGAAGATCGAAAAAGCATAGCCAAAATAGTGGACGATTTACTCGTATCGATAATATTCACGCAGTGGCTTGACTATCTCATAAGAAAGCAATATATTCAACAAAGTTTAACATGCCTCGTAACGATATCATAAGAATTAAAAATGCATCATTTTATGCTTATCATGGTGTTGCCAGCGATGAGCAAAATTTAGGCGGGAAATTCGAAGTTGATGTAGAACTTCATGGGGATTTCTCGGCGGCTGGCGAACATGACAATTTAAAACTGACTGTCGATTATGAAGCAGTTTATGCAGTAATTAAAAAAACGATCACACAGAAAAAATATTATTTACTCGAAGCATTGGCAAAATCAATAATCGATCGATTAATGGAGCAATTCCAATTGATACAAGCTGTGAAAGTTACTGTTCGTAAACCTCATCCGCCTGTTAAGGGTGTTGTTGATTATGTTGAGGTCGAGAAAACGGAAACCCGAGGATAATTCATGTATCAAGTTTTCTTAGGATTAGGTTCGAATTTAGGTGACCGATTGGAAAATCTTTCGCGAGCGGTTGAAGAAATAAAAGCAATTACAATTGTTGATGCAATCTCTTCTATTTATGAAACAAAACCAATAGATATGGATAGTGAGAATCTTTTTTATAACATGGTCGTTGGTATTCATACTCCTGATGATCCTCCGCTTCTTTTAACTCAATTGCGGAAGATAGAAAGAAAGCTTGGTCGCAAGCATTCAATCCATAAAGAACCTCGTACAATAGATATTGACATATTACTGTATAAGGGTTTAGCATACGAAGACCATACAGTTAAAGTACCACATCCGGGGCTCGAACATAGACGATTCGTACTTGAACCATTTTGTGAAATAGCACCAACGGCTATACACCCAAATTTAGAAAAAACTATCGCATCGTTACTTCGCAATTGCAGTGATGTGCATAGCGTTATGAAAACTGATATTCAGCTTAATCTAGTAAAGTTATATTAACGGATAGAACTGTGAGACCACCAATAAATACATTAATAGAACAATCGGAGCTTCGCCATATCGCTATTGAAGGTGTTATAGGCGCTGGTAAAACAAGCTTGGCAAAAATGCTTAGCGAAAAACTTTCAGCCAAAATAGTTTACGAAAAATTTGAAGAGAATCCTTTTCTTCCAAAATTTTATGAAGATCAAGAACGTTTTGCATTTCAGACGCAAATATTTTTTCTCCTCAATCGATACAAGCAACAGCAAGAATTATTTCAGGCAGATTTATTTCACCGATTTCTTATTACAGATTATATTTTTGAAAAAGATAAGATATTCGCTTACCTTAATCTTGAAGATGATGAATTGAAACTATATGAAAGTGTACTATCCACAATCGAACACTCGGTTCCGATTCCCGATCTCGTGGTATATCTGCAATGTAATGTTTCACGATTGATGACAAACATCCGTCAAAGAGGCAGAGAGATAGAGAGAAACATGTCGGAACAGTACATCCGCGATCTGAACGAAGCTTATAATTATTTTTTCTTTAGATATAAAACTGCACCACTTTTGATTGTGAATGCGTCGCAAATCGATTTTGTTCACAACAACGAAGAATTTGATGATTTACTTCATGAAATATTCAGACCTAATAAAGCGCCGGTTGAATATTATAATCCCGCAAGCAGTAAACATTAGGGTTTGATTTTATGATTCGCTATCTCTTATGGATTTTAATAATTTATTTCGCCTGGAGAATAATTAAAACCATTATTACAATTAAAAAACGATCAAAATCTGAAAACTCTTCGATACCACCGTTTGCGAATATCGAAGAAGCATACTTTGAAGATGTTACAAATAAACCGGAAACCGATAACACCCAACCTTCTGAAAAAATAAAAGAAACGCCACCTTCTGAAGAAACCTCCTAAGTTCTGTGTTTGGACCAAAAACATATAATTCTACAGATGTTCCTATTCAAGTTGATAATCTGCCGATGGATTTAGAAGATGAAATTCTCAGATTGAAAAAAAATCTTAATGCAGTTCTGCTTGCACATTACTACCAAGAGTCAGAGATACAGGATATTGCAGATTTTGTTGGAGATAGTCTCGAGCTTTCGAAGAGAGCAACGTCAACCGATGCGGAGGTAATTGTTTTCGCCGGAGTCCACTTCATGGCTGAAACCGCAAAGATACTAAGTCCATCCAAACAAGTGCTAATTCCCGATCTTAATGCAGGTTGCTCATTGGCAGAAGGTTGTCCTGCTGATCTATTCAAACGATGGCGTGAACAATATCCCAACTATGTTGCAATAACGTACATCAATTGCTCTGCAGAAGTGAAGGCGCTTAGCGATATAATTTGCACCTCAAGTAGTGCTGAAAAAATAATTCGTCAGATTCCAGAAGATAAACCGATACTTTTCGCACCCGATAAAAATCTTGGTAACTACCTGATGAAAAAAACAGGGAGGAAGATGGAAATATGGCAGGGGACATGCGTTGTTCACGAAACTTTTAGCGCGAAGAAGTTAATCCACTTAAAATCTCTTTACCCCGATGCGAAAATAATTGCACACCCCGAATGTGAAGAAGTTATTCTTGATCAAGCCGATTTCATTGGATCGACAAGTGCTTTGCTCCGACATGTGCAGCAAAGTTCAGATAAAGAGTTTATCGTTGCAACTGAAACGGGTATAATACACCAAATGGAAAAATCGTGCCCGGAAAAACTATTTATTCCCGCGCCGCCCGAAGAAAGTTGCGCCTGCAATCAATGTCCTTACATGAAATTGAACACGATGGAAAAGGTCTATCTCTGCATGAAGAACAGAAAACCTGAAATCATACTTACCGATGATTTGATTCAAAAGGCAATAATTCCGATTCAGCGGATGATGGAGATGAGTAGGTGAGTAGTTGAATGGTTAGTATAAACATGTTAGCGTAGGTAACAATGGTTTTGCTTTATTAAGGAAAATAGTTATATTATTCGCGATGTTAATATCATATAATTTCATTACAGTATCGGTTATCCTGTTGAATCATTATGAATTACTGGATGTTTTTATACAATCAAAGCATACTGCCTGAACCAAAAGTTTCTAATATTCATTCACCCGCACAAGTGATGAATTATTTTTTATTTAATACTCCTTCTTTTCAATTCATTTTATCCAAATATCATCGTTACCAGCCAAGAGACCCATCCAGAGTGTAGTTTTTTGACAATAAATATCTATTGATTTAATCAAGTTGCAATCTCATTACTTAATAACTGATGTTACGCAGAACGATAAAATTCTTGGCCGCATCACCGTAAACGGTGACGCTATGCCAATAAAAGTCGGATGAATCCGACTGCGTTCATCATTTGCAGATAAAAATCAGCATTCTTAAGAATGCTTTGCTTGCCTGAGCATTGCCGTTTACGGCAATGTAGTGATGAAGCATTATTAAAATAATCTTTGCGTAACATCAGTTAATAATTATCGAGTAATGAAGGTAAGTTGTTTAATATGTGTAATAAAAAAATAAAAGGAGCACTATTATGAAAACATATCATTTGTTATTACTTGTTATCATCTGCATTCTTGTGGGAATCCATCCATTCGGGACAGGTGGTGGCGGTGTTGCGTTTGGACAAAACTGCATTAAAACATATACTTTGGATGCAGACTTTGACCAAGGGACACTTCTGAACGTTAATCACGATACCCCAAATAATGATCAACTTCAACTTAATAAAACTGCCACACCGTTTCCTTTTGTCAACATTGCCGTCTCGGCGCGCGGCACGATTGTAAGAATCGATGTTAATACTGGGGCAGTGTTAGGTGAGTATTGGACATCACCATTATGGATGTACAGAAATCCTTCACGAACAACGGTTGATAAATACGGAAATGTTTGGGTAGCCAATCGGGCTGAATCTGGTATATCACCACCAGGCGATGTACCAAGAGGTTCGATAACTCGAGTTGGTCTAGTGATTGGTGGAATTCGCTGTGATGAAGATGGGAACCCAGACCCGAACGGTCAATACTTAAAGCCGCCTTTCTCATACAGTACTGTTTCCGATAGGGATGGTGACGGGCTTATTAAAACCTCGTATGGGCTTGGAAATATTCTTCCATGGCCAAATACTGGAGGTGCTGATTCACACGGTGGAGTTTCAACCGCCGAAGATGAATGCATCATCAATTATACACGAGTCAATAGTACAGGTACACGCACATTAGCTATCGATGTGAACAATGATGTTTGGGTTGGGGGGATTTATGCCATGGTTCCATACTTTAATCACGAGAAAGTTAGTGGTGTTACGGGATTACCTATTCCGGGTACTCAATTTAATTTAGGTTGCGGTGGTTATGGCGGTCTCATTGATGGTAACGGTGTGCTGTGGTCAGCAAGCATAGAAGCTGGATTACTACGTTATGATCCAAGTACAAATACTGGTGAATGCCTAACCGATAGAGGTAATTATGGGTTAGGAATAGATCCAATCACCGGTAATATCTGGCATTCAGAATATGGGATGAGTTTAAAAGTACATGAAATCCATCCAAATGGTAATTTATTAAACTCATACCTACAAGGTTTTAGTGCCCAAGGTGTATGTGTAGATGGAAATAGCCATGTTTGGGTTGCACAAGAAAGGGGAAGTAGAGTCGCTCACTTTGCACCTGATCCATCAAATCCGGTAAATCATATTTTTGTAGGAGATGTAACTGGGTTCAATGGTACGACCGGTGTTGCTGTCGATGCGAACGGAAAAATATGGGCATCAGAAATGTATGGCAACAGTGCAAGCCGCATTGATCCTAATGCAGGCGATGTTGGAGGTGGTGATTACAAGATTGGAGTTATTGATATGACCGTTAGTTTAGGTGATACTGCGTATCCTTATAACTATAGGGGACTTCCAAAAACTAACTTTAAAGTGTAAGTAATTTTGATTAAATTAAGAGTAAGAAAACAAGCATCAAAAAACAAGTATGAGGAAGAAAAATGAAAATG
>JASEHD010000127.1 GCA_030019075.1 Bacteroidota bacterium | reverse complement strand
AAAAAATATGAAATTACTTTTCACACAATCTGACGTTAGGCAAAACTAATTTGGGCAAGAAGATATAGTTTATCTCAACTGAAATACTCAACTGGTCTGCAGCGGGAAAATCATCAACAGTATACCAAGATGATTCTTGGAATAGGGCTTAGGCATTGTGGGAACACGCCGAACGTGTCCTTTGTGAACAGGGCGGCAGTTTGTATCTCGTCGACGTCATCACAACATTGAAAAGATCAATACGAAATGAAATAGAACATCAAGACGCAGCAGCACCCTCCAAAGACAGGTGTGAGGAATTTCTTGAATTCACTTGGTACTTTCTTCGTTCTACTGATAAGTTATCTACTAATGTTCTTAATACTTTCACCTTTGAAGCCGAAGGAGATAGCGATTCGCCTTACTGGATCAACGTTACTACTGGTCCGGATAATGAGTGGCAGGATCACAGGTCCAGACAATTATCGAATTCACATTTATAAGCTGTACTTTTGGATTGTTTAAAGAACTCAATTTATCTTCACCTAACAGAACCAATAATGAAAGTGAAGGCGAGGTGGACATGACTCGCATGAACTTTTTCTTTTTGCTTTTCAATCGTACATTTCGTAATTTTAGCAAACAACCGCAAAACAAACCACAATCTTCATAACCAGATGTTTCTCTCCTTGCTAAAAATAGTTACCGTTGTTTTGTATACCATCATTATGGCGATTGCAGCTTTGATTATTACTCCATTTGATCGGAAAGGAAAAGCTTATCACGGGGTGGCAAAAATATGGTCACGCGGGATTTTATTGGTTTGTGGGGTGAAGGTTCTAACAAATGGTATTGAGCATTTAGACAAAACCCAAAGTTACATTTATATCTCAAATCATAATAGTCAATTCGATATACCCGCTATTATCGCCGGAATACCCGATCAGATACGGCTCATTTATAAAAAAGAGCTGTCAAGGATTCCTATCTTTGGTTGGTCATTAAAATTTAACAGAACATATATCAGCATCGATAGATCAAGGGGACAGGAAGCGGTACAAAGTTTAGAGAATGCGGCAATAAAAATTCGCAGCGGTACTTCGGTTTTGCTCTTTGCAGAAGGAACCCGCTCACCTGATGGAAAGCTGCAGCAATTCAAGCGCGGTCCCTTCAACCTTGCGGCAAAAGCCGGTGTGCCAATTGTGCCGGTTACGATTAATGGCAGTTATAAAATCCTGCCAAAACATTCGCTAATGATCAGACCTGGAATTATCACTTTAACTTTAGCGAGTCCGGTAGAACCTCCACCGATTGATGGGAAAGAAAATGAAATGGCGTTGAAGAATAAAGTTTATGAGATTATACAAAAGAATCTAATGAATGAATAATACGACTAAACCATTAAACATCGTAGCAATAATACCGGCAAGATACGCATCTACCCGATTGCCCATTAAACCACTTGTCGATCTATGGGGCAAGCCGATGATTCAGAGAGTATATGAACAAACGAAAAAATCTTCATTAGTAAATCGGGTCATCGTAGCAACAGACCACGGGAAGATAGTAGAAACCGTGAAACGATTTGGTGGTGAAGCTATTTTAACTTCTGTTGATTGTAAATCGGGCAGCGACCGGATTGCACACGCTGCACGCGATCTGGACGATGCTGATATCATCGTCAACGTCCAAGGCGATGAACCATTGATCGCACCACAGATGATAGATGAAACAATCACACCATTGATTCAAGATTCTGCAATTCATGTCAGCACCGCTGTAAAGAAAATAACAAATGCAGACGACATTATAAATCCTAACATTGTGAAGGTTGTTATAGATAAAGAAGGTTTTGCGATTTATTTCTCCCGGTCACCAATACCATACCTCCGGAACGGATTGAATGTAACTCAATGGCATCTGAAGCATTCATATTTTAAACACTTTGGTTTATATGTTTTCCGAAAAGAGTTTCTATTAAAGTTTTCTTCGTGGGGTGAGTCAAAACTTGAACAAATTGAAAAACTTGAGCAGCTTCGAATTATTGAAAATGGTTACAAAATAAAAACTGTTATTACAGAATATGACAGCATCTCGGTGGATACCGAAGAAGACGCTGTTCATGTTAGAAACGTTATAAAATTAAAAGGAGTAGACTAATTATGGCCACAAATCAAGGTAGTCAATCATTGTGGGGAGTATTGCGGAATACCTTCGGACGCGGATTGGTTGTCATCGTCCCGATTGTAATAACATTTTGGGTGCTGAACATACTTTTCAATGCAATAGATGGAATCACAGCCCCAATTTTCGACCGAATATTCGAGCGTCATATTCCCGGGCTTGGTTTCATTACAATGATTGTGCTTATTCTCATCGTGGGTGGATTATCCCGAAATCTATTCGCACGCACTGTGTTCAAATTAATCGAGCGATTGATATCATCTATACCGCTTGCACGGACAATCTATACGGCAATGAAAGATATAATCAACGCAGTACAGCCGGGAAAAAAGGGGCGATCGTTTCGTGAAGTTGTATTGGTGGAATACCCACGGCTGGGACTATATACAATCGGTTTTGTTACAAATGAAATTACCATTACGCAGAAGGATTCGTCAGAAGAAATGGTCAGCGTTTATCTGCCTAATCCCCCCAATCCGACTTCAGGATTTCTTATACTTGTTCCACGTCAGAGCACTCGGGTTCTCGATATGCCTGTCGAAGAAGGTTTGAAATTGGTACTCTCGGGAGGTATTGTTACATCAGGCAATCTAAAATTTAAATCTTAAACTTAAATCATGGCAAAGAATAAAATAAAATACATCTTCATTACTGGCGGAGTTATTTCATCCTTAGGAAAAGGAATCGCCGCTTCATCAATCGGTCTGCTTTTAAAATCGAGGGGCTTGCGTGTTACGATCCAAAAGTTCGATCCATACCTTAACGTCGATCCGGGGACAATGAATCCATACCAGCATGGGGAAGTTTATATAACCGATGACGGAGCAGAAACCGACCTCGACCTTGGACATTATGAACGTTTCCTTGATGTCGACATGACAAAAAATAATAATTCAACAACAGGACAAATTTACCACGAGGTTATTTCAAAAGAACGCAGGGGCGATTACTTGGGGGCAACCGTACAGGTTATTCCTCATATTACTGATGAAATAAAACGCCGGTTCGAAACTCTCACAAAAACCGGCAGGTATGATATCATAATCTCCGAAATCGGGGGTACGGTTGGTGATATCGAGAGCTTACCGTTCCTTGAAGCTATGCGGCAATTTATGTTCTCAAAAGGGAAAAATAACTCAATCTGTGTGCATGTTACTCTTGTTCCGTACATCAGACACGCGGGCGAGATAAAGACAAAACCGACACAACACAGCGTAAAAAAATTATTAGAGATTGGTATCCAGCCCGATATACTCATTTGCCGCTCGGAAGCCCCGCTAACGAAAGAAGTTAAGGAAAAAATTGCGCTCTTCACGAATGTTGCTGTTGATTCCGTTGTCGATGCTCATGATGCTCCAACAATCTATGAAGTGCCGCTTCAGTTCGCCAACGAAGGAATTGATGAAATTGTTTTAGAGAAATTAGATCTGACATGCCCAAAGCCAGATTTAAAAGATTGGAAAAAATTTGTTGACCGTATAAAGAATCCAAAGGGTGAGGTCTCGATCGTCGTTTGTGGAAAGTACACCGAGCATCAGGATGCTTACAAAAGTATCACCGAAGCATTTATTCATGCCGGAGCAGCCAATAATGTAAAAGTAAAATTGTCTTGGGTTCGAGCTGAGGATATAGAAAAAGATGGATCTGAAAAATATCTAAACTTAGCATCCGGATTATTAATTGCGCCGGGGTTCGGTGAGCGGGGGATTGAAGGAAAAATTTCCGCAATTAAATATGCAAGAGAAAGTAAGATTCCATTTTTTGGAATTTGTCTCGGTTTGCAATGCGCCGTTATCGAGTTTGCACGAAGCGTTTGCGCTCTTCAACGCGCACATAGTACAGAATTCAAAAAGACAGATCAAAATGTTATCGATTTAATGCTTGAACAAAAAAATGTAACCGCCTATGGAGGCACAATGCGACTTGGTTCTTATCCCTGTCGTGTATTAAAAGGAACAAAAACTTTTAAAGCTTACAAGAAAGAACTTATTAACGAGCGGCATCGCCATCGATATGAAGTGAACAATGCTTTTAGAGATGTGCTCGAAAAAAATGGTATGGTCTTCAGCGGTATTTGTCCAACAAATAATCTAATTGAGATAGTCGAGCTGCCAGACCATCCATGGTTTATCGCGGGTCAATTCCACCCTGAATTGAAATCAAGAGGAACGAATCCACACCCATTATTCCGCGACTTTGTTAAAGCAGCGATAGAGCACCGACCTCAAAATTTAACATCGGTCCCTTAGACTTTTTTGCTTAGCACTCCCTTTTTTTCTATATTTTTACATACTTATAAATTGAAAATATTTTGGATGTGCAAAAACTTCTTAGTTTTGTAAAGATTGAACACACTCTGTTCACCTTACCACTTATCTATAGTGGAGTTATTTTGGGTTCAAGCTTAATACCTTCAATAGAATTATTAATATTAGTTCTTTTTGCGGCGGCTGGGGCACGCACCGCAGCATTCGCTCTCAACCGTATCATCGATAGAAAAATTGATTTCAAAAATCCACGCACTGCAAATCGAGAGCTTCCAAGCGGAAAGATGTCTCTTCGCGAAGCTTCCTTAGTTCTTTTTTCTGGCTTCATTTCATATTTCGGCTCAGCAACATTGATTTCCACTTTTTGTTTAATTCTTTCACCGATTCCGCTGATTGTTTTTGTCGTCTATCCATACATGAAGAGATTTACAATCCTTGCACACTTCGGCGTTGGATTGGGAATGGCAATGGCACCGCTTGGCGGCTGGTTTGCTGTTTCGCCTTCTTTTGATAATATGTTGCCACCTTTTTTACTGTGTGTATTTACAATCATGTGGGGTGCAGGTTTCGATATTATCTATGCTACACTTGATGAAGAGTTCGATAGAAAAGAAAATCTTTATTCTTTTGTTTCAAGATTCGGAAGAAATAGAGCATTGAAGTATTCAGCAATTTTCCATCTAATTGGTTTCATTTCCCTTGTTTATCTTTATTTTATCTCGATACAAACTTTATTCGCTCTTCCATTCCTATTACTGACTGGCGCACTTTTATGGATAGAACATATTAAAGCAGTGAATGTTGATTTAGCGTTTTTTAAGATAAATGCCGGACTTGGTTTTGTGGTATTCGCAATGATAGCAACAGGAGCAATCCTGAAATGAAAATCATTGTTGGGATTACAGGATCATCCGGTGCCGTGTATGCAGTAGATTTTTTGAAACGATGCCCAGCAGATAAATTTCTCATCGTCAGCAAATGGGGAAAAGTGTTGTTGAACGATGAGATGAAAATGGCTGAGAAAGATTTGCAGCAATACGTCAAGCGGGAATTTTCAAATGACGATCTTACAGCACCAACTGCTTCCGGCTCAAATAAGTTCGATGCGTTTGTGATACTTCCTTGTTCAACGTCTACGCTCGGAAAGATTGCCTCGGGAATTGGAGATACACTCATAACGCGTACGGCGCAGGTAGCATTGAAGGAACGGTACAAACTTATTCTTTGCGTGCGGGAGACGCCGCTTTCAACAATCACGCTGGAACAGTGTACTAAACTTTCTCAAGCCGGCGCAATCATAATGCCGATCTCACCACCGATGTATCATAACCCAAAAAATGTTGATGAATATGTTGAAGCATTTACTGACAAACTTTTAAACGTGTTGAATATCGGAACAAGAAAAGGATGGAGAGCGGATGAATTGGAGTAATGGAAAAATGGAATCTTGGAGATTATAAGTTATGACAGGAAAATCATTCTTCAATAAAGTAGCAAATGGAAAGCAGGATATACTAAACGAGTTTGTGAATTATTTAAAACAGCAGAGAGCTCGCTTCTGTGTAATAGGAGGATTAGCGGTGAACGCTTATACAGAGCCGGTCGTTAGTCTTGATCTTGATATTGTAGTTGCGGTAGATAACATCGGTAAAATTATCAGCTGTCTACCAAAAAAATATAAAGTAAAACATTCTTTCCACAGTATAAATATTTCTTCTGAATTCTCTGATCTACGTATTCAACTTCAAACCGATATACGATATCAAGAATTCATAAAACGAGCATCACAGAAGAATGTCTTGGGTTATAAACTTCCGGTCGCATCAATCGCCGACGTTTTACAAGGAAAACTTTGGGCTTACTCTGATCCCGGACGCCGTCCAAGCAAGAGGCAAAAAGACCTTGCAGATATAATGCGACTTATCGAGGTAAAGCCGGCATTGAAAAGTTTAATACCTAAGGTGATACAGAAAGATTTTCTGAAATAATTGATGTCATACACCGATCTCCAATCATATCTGAAAGCTTTAGAGAAAGCCGGCGAGCTTCATCGAACTCAAGTCGAAATTGATCCTGTTTTAGAATTAACTGAGATCGCAAGACGATCTATCAAAGAAGGCAAACCTGCGCTACTCGTTGAACATCCGAAAGGATCGTCCTATCCTCTCGTCATCAATCACTTTGCAAGCGAGAAGCGGATAGAGTTCGCACTCGGCGGGCATCCAGAAAAAATCGGGAGAGAGTTGATTCATTTTCTCGAACAGGTTTTCCCACCGACACTAAAGGCACTGTTAGATAACAAATCCACTATTAAACAATTTCTCAAAGCTCGAACTAAACAAGTTGCTTCCGGTTTCTCACAAGAAGTTGTTCTTCATCCTGATCTGGATTCGCTTCCGATACAAGTTTGCTGGCAGCACGATGGAGGGCGATTCATAACTTATGGACAGGTAATTACTTATCATCCGGTTACCGGAAGAAGGAACATCGGTGTTTATCGCATGCATGTGTTCGATAAAGCGACGACCGGAATGCACTGGCAGATTCAAAAAGGCGGCGGCTTCCACTATTATTATGCCGAGAAATTGGGAAAAGAGTTTGAGCTTGCCGTAGCGCTTGGTACTTCACCCGCACTAACTCTCGCAACCGTCGCTGCATTGCCTGAAGGAATTGATGAAGCGATGTTTGCAGGCTTCCTTCAGAACAAACGAGTGGAATTCACAAAAGGAAAATCAGTTTCCATCAATGTTCCCGCACAAGCTGAATTTATTTTGGAAGGATTTGTACCGCCGAAAGAAAGAAGAATGGAAGGACCATTCGGCGATCACTTCGGACATTACTCTGCGGCATCTGTATTTCCGGTATTTCATCTGAAAGCAATTACACACCGACGTAATCCAATTTACCCGGCAACAGTTGTCGGCAAGCCGCCGATGGAAGATAAATTTCTTGGCAATGCTACTCAGCAGATACTTGGTCCGCTAATAAAACTTATTCATAAAGAGGTTAGCGATCTCTGGGCTTATTATGAAGCCGGATTCCATAATCTTCTCGTAGCTGCCATAGAGCAACGCTACCAGAAGGAAGCCATCAAAGCCGCACTTGGAATGATGGGAACAGACCAACTATCACTGACAAAGTGTATGATTCTCGTTTCGGCGGACGTGAATGCAAAAGATTGGCACGCGGTGATTCGAGAAGTTCGGGAATATTTCGATCCTCATTACGATTTCATCATGATTCCGAAAGTCCCGCTCGACACACTCGACTTCACGAGTTATAAGATGAACTTAGGAAGTAAGATGATAATAGATGCGACAAAAAAGCTGAGAGCAGGGAGCAAAGAGCAAAGAGTTTTTGATTTTCCATCTCTATGCTCTATGCTCTACGCTGGTGAGAACCGTATCCTCGACTCTAATCTTGTCGATGATACATTTCTACTCGTCAAGGTCTCCACGGGTGGACGAGAGATTGTAGAAAAGCTCACCAAAGATCCACGTTTATCGAACTTATCAATCATTGCCGCTGTCAGCGAGGATGTGGATATTCACGACAAAGAGAGTTACATCTGGGGAATTTTCACCCGCTTCGATTGCGAGCGCGATGTTATGTTCACCGAGCAGAAACTTGCCGGCATTTCCCCGATTTATAAAGGAGTTATGGGGATTGACGCCACGTGGAAGTCGGGATACCCGGAACCACTCATAATGGTAGATGAGATTGTTAAACGAGTAGATGAGAAGTGGGGAAAGATTTGGAAGTGAACCGTCGAAATGTCATTCTGAGCGGAGCGAAGAATCTATTGGAAGCAAACTATGAAGCAATACTACGTGTACATCATGACGAATCGTAAAAACGGTGTGTTGTATACCAGTGTCACGAATAATCTTGAACGAAGGATATATGAGCATAAGCATAAACTTATACCGGGTTTTACGAGTAAGTACGATTGTACACGGCTTGTCTATTACGATTCAAGTTCTGATATTAGAGGTGCAAAGCAACAGAGAAACAAATTAAAGGATGGTTGAGAAAAAAGAAAATCGCACTGATTGAATCAATGAATCCTGAATGGAAAGATTTGAGTGAAGAGTGGTATGAATAGCAGCCGCATTGTCATTCTGTACGAAGTGAAGAATCTTATCAACCTGTCATGCTGAACGCAGTGAAGCATCTTAATTGTCATGTTAAGCGGAGCGAAACATCTCCCTCACAAGAGACATACGAAACAATAAAAAGTGAGACCCTTCGCTGTGCTCAGGGTGACATTGGGGCAGTTAATGAAAAAATGTGAAATCTGGAAAAAGAATTGATGGCTCACTGGATTATTAGAGCGCATTATTTGGAATTCTTGAGGATTTTGAACAAATTTAGTGAAAAATGAAAAGAACTAATCACATGACGATGAAAGAAATCCGTGCAATCGCTAAGCGGATTGCCGAGAAGTTTAATGTTG
>JASEHD010000126.1 GCA_030019075.1 Bacteroidota bacterium | reverse complement strand
TATTCGTGTTTTATGGAAATCTTGGTCGCCATTTGGCGATACCTTAGGCGGATTGAATCGGCTTTTTAATTTCTAGCAATTGATTTTCTCTCCATTTTTCATCATATTTCAATTGATTTTTCAACTACTCAAATACTAACATACTCAAGTACTCAAGTTGTCCACTCCACTTATGCGACAATATGCTCAGGTGAAGGCAAATTATCCCGATACGATACTCCTCTTCCGGATGGGCGATTTCTACGAAACGTTCGATGAAGACGCAAAAATTACATCCAAGGTTTTGGGGATTGTCTTGACTAGACGTGCTAACGGTGCTGCGGGTGAAGTGCCGCTTGCCGGTTTCCCGCATCACGCACTTGAGTCGTACATGCCGAAGTTATTAAAAGCAGGTTACCGCGTTGCAATTTGCGAGCAGCTTGAAGATCCGAAGTTTGCAAAAGGGATTGTCAAGCGTGATGTCATCGAGGTTGTTACACCCGGTGTCGCATTCTCGGATAAAGTGCTCGAACAAAAACAAAATAATTATCTCCTCTCAATCGCTCTCCCCTCTTCAATTGCTACAGGTGAAGATATAATTGGAATTGCTTTTGTCGATGTAACTACTGCCGAATTTAGTGTGAGCGAATTTCCTCTCAAACAATTGCCGGAACAAATTGCCTCGCTTCAACCATCGGAAATTCTTGTACAAAAAAGAGATCGGGAATCAATCCAGCAAATTCTTAAAGATAGATATACCGGACTTTACTCGAAGTTAGATGATTGGATTTTTAACTTCGATTATGCTTATGAGCTTTTAATCAATCATTTCAAAACACAAACACTTAAGGGATTTGGGATTGAGGATTTGAGATTGGGGATTATTGCGGCTGGGGCAGCAATGAATTATCTACAGGAGACACAGAAGGCAAATCTTCTACACATTAAAAAGATTGCTCCATACAACGTTAGCGAATATATCAATCTCGATCAATCAACGAAAAGAAATTTAGAGATAACAACATCGATTGAGGGACACACAGAAGGCACCCTCTTCTGGGTGCTCGATAGAACTCAAACACCTATGGGCGGACGGCTGTTGAAGAAATGGATCAACTTCCCGCTTCGTCGGATCGAGCCAATCAACGCACGGCTTGAAGCAGTTGCAGAACTTGTCGGTAACCATGATGTTCGCAAGAAAGTCATGTCAACGCTTTCAAACATCGGCGACTTAGAACGGCTCATCTCAAAAATCTGCACCAACCGTGCTAATCCACGTGAAGTGACATCATTGAAATCAATGTTGTCCGAAATCGGAAATCTGAAATCCAAAATCGGGATACTGCAATCAATTACTCTCTCTAAACTCCATAACGGTTTGCAACCTCTTCCTCACGTTATACAGCTAATTTCCAATGCGTTGGATGATGATCCTCCGCTTTCGCTCACCGATGGTGGTGTAATCAAGAAAGGTTACAATAAAGAGCTTGATGAGATAAGAGAATTAACATTAAGCGGCAAAACGTGGATTGCAAACCTCCAGAAAACCGAGCGGGAACGGAGCGGCATCTCTTCGCTGAAGGTCGGTTTCAACAATGTTTTCGGCTACTACATCGAGGTAACGCATACACATAAAGAGAAAATTCCTCAGGATTACATCCGCAAGCAAACATTGGCAAACGCAGAGCGGTTCATTACGCCTGAGTTGAAAGAGTACGAAGAAAAAATCCTGAATGCTGAAGAAAAGATGCTCGCACTCGAAACGAAGCTTTTCAACGAGCTCCGAATGACAATTGCCGAGCATGCGGAAGCAATCCAGCAGAACGCCCGCCTGATTGCGATGCTTGACTGCTTCACATCGTTAGCAGATACTGCGGTTGAATATAACTATGTTCGACCAGAAATAAATGATGGAACAAAGATCGAGATTGCTGAAGGTCGCCACCCGGTAATCGAGCGACTTCTTCCACCCGGTGAACAATACACTCCGAATGATACTATCATCGATAACGAGAATAATCAGGTAATGATCATTACCGGTCCTAACATGAGCGGCAAGTCGAGCTATCTACGGCAAGCCGGACTGATTGTACTTCTTGCTCAGATTGGAAGTTTCATACCGGCAAAGAAAGCTTCGATTGGAATTGTTGACAGAATTTACACGCGCGTAGGCGCAAGCGATAATATCGCTTCTGGTGAAAGTACTTTCCTTGTTGAGATGCACGAGGCGGCGAACATTGTGAACACAGCAACACCCAGAAGTTTGATACTCTTAGATGAAGTTGGAAGAGGCACAAGCACATTCGATGGTATCAGTATTGCTTGGGCTCTGACGGAATATATTCACAACCGACTCGGAGCGAAAACGCTTTTCGCCACTCACTATCATGAGCTGAACGAGCTTGCCGAGCTTTTCCCACGAATAAAGAATCTGAAAGTCGATGTGCGCGAGTACGGAGATAAAGTAATTTTCCTGCATAAAGTTACGCCCGGTTTTGCCGACCACTCTTACGGTATACAGGTTGCACAGATGGCAGGACTACCCGATGAGGTAACGGAGAGAGCGAAGAAGATTTTGAAAAACTTAGAAGGTTCCGATTTGACTGTTCATGGTGAGGAAATAGGCGAACGGGCGAAAGGTAGAATTGGAGCGACTGAGATGCAGTTAACGCTCTTCGAGATGCGTGACGATAAGCTGCGCGATGAATTAAAGAAACTCGACCTTGAAAAGATGACACCGCTTGAAGCGATGCAGAAGCTGGCGGAGATGAAAAAAATAATTCAAAAATAAAGATGAATAATGAAGGCACTTATTCCGATAGAGGTAATAGAAAAGAAAATCTTTTTTCTACGTGGGCAGAAAGTTATGCTCGACAAAGACCTTGCCGAGTTGTATGGAGTTCTAACTCGAGACCTCAACAAAGCAGTATGGCGTAACCTTGACCGCTTTCCTGAAGATTTTATGTTCCAGCTTGCTGCCGAAGAATTCCAAAACTTGATGTTCCATTTTGGAACATCAAGTTGGGGCGGCACCAGAAAACTTCCTTATGTCTTTACCGAACAAGGCGTTGCAATGCTCTCGAGTGTGCTTCGAAGCAAGCGAGCCGCACAAGTCAACATTGAGATTATGAGAGCATTTGTAAAGCTCAGAGAACTGCTCGCAACTCACAAAGGACTTGCCCAGAAGCTGGAGGAACTGGAAAAGAAGTACGATTCACAGTTTAAGATTGTATTCGAAGCGATCCATAAATTGATTCTTCCACCCGAGAAGCCGAAACGGCAAATTGGATTCAGGGTTGAGGAATCAAAGGCGAAGTACATTGTTCGAAAAAGGAAACCATGATCACTAACATGCGGACTGCGCTGGAAGCGATGCAGAAGCTGGCAGGATTGAAGAAAAAACTGTGATGGGAAAAGAGATAAATTGTTATTGTGATAAACAAAATATTTTGTATAATATAAAACACTTATAAAGGAAACCATACTTGGATAATAAACTGATTGAACTTTTTAATGATGAAGCAGTAAAAGAGACAATTAGAAATAAACTTCCAAAGCTTTTTAGGATAGCAGAGTTAGAAAGCTCACGAGCTGGTAAAATCGGAATGGAAGTCGGCTCAATGAGGGAAAAAATTCTAGTCGCCTTGCTCATTTACAAATTTGGTGAACGAAATGTTGAAACAGAGATACCGATAACAGAAGCTGAAGTTGACGTCAAATTATTCAATCAAACTATTTCAATTAAAACTATAACTGGAGATGGAAGAGTAAAATTGGTTTGGACAGTAGATAGAATGAGTGTATTGAGGTTTGTCGAAACTTACGAACCACATTGTGACATGTTGTTAGCACAGATAAAATGGGATTTAAGCAATGAAAAACTTACTAAGGGCATTCACCCTGGTGGACTTTTTTTGATACCAACTGATGTTCAACAAAGAGTTTTTAATGAGATCGGAAGGGAATGTTATTTAACAACGCCAAAAGAAGGAACGAATCCACGAGGAGTCGAGTTTAGCAAAGATGGATTAACAAGACTACTTGAAGATAGAGATACAAAATGTATAGAAATCATATGGAGACGCTCAGAATTTGTATATGATCCATATAAAAGATGGGTTGACTTATGGAGGGAATCATGATTGTTAATACTCAACAGAAGAGAAAAGAGGATTGCGAGCAAAATTGCACTTCGATAATGGTAACTGATTATGTACAAATTAATGAAATAAGGAAGGATTTTATTCCTAAACTAATTTACAAAAAACGGAAAGGTTGGATATGCCCGCTCTGTGAAAGATCTCATCATAAAGAACCAGGTCCATTTACTTATGGAATGACAATGTGTAAGGACGATAACACTATTATCTTGTGGGCACAATCATCGGGTTGTTGCAAATGGGAACAGGACTTTCCTATCGATGATATAAAACAACGAAAAATAATTCCGTCAAACCTAATATCAGTTTTAAGAGAGTGTCTCTATTCAAAATGAAACCTATTCAAAAAATAAAAGGAACTAAAACAAGTTCATTTGGTTCACCAGGAAGAATAGGACACGATTCTTCAAAGTTTTACAACAGTAGATTATACGAAGGAGTTCAGGTTAGCCAACAGGTAAAGTACATTGAAAACCACGTTGACTCTTCAAAACTTGATAAGGTTTATTGTAAAAGTAGCGAATCGATGAACGAACTTCCCGACAATAGCATACATCTAATGGTAACTTCCCCTCCGTACAATGTAACAAAAGAATATGACCAAAATTTATCCCTTCGAGAATACAGAGATTTACTCAAACGTGTTTTTAATGAAACTTACCGTGTTTTAGTCACAGGTGGAAGAGCATGTATTAACATCGCAAATCTTGGAAGAAAACCTTACCTTCCGCTTCACAGTTATATCATTGAAGACATGTCAGAAATTGGTTTTCTTATGCGTGGTGAAATCATTTGGAACAAAGCATCTAGCGCGAGTCCCTCAACAGCATGGGGTAGTTGGCTATCGGCAGCGAATCCAGTGCTTAGAGATATTCACGAATACATTCTAATCTTCTGTAAAGAATCTTTTTCACGGGATGGAATAGCGAAAAGCAGTTCACTAACGCGAGACGAGTTTTTAGAATTGACTAAAAGTGTGTGGACATTTCCAGCAGTATCAGCAAGAAGCATTGGCCATCCTGCGCCATTTCCAGAAGAATTGCCGAATCGGTTAATCAAACTTTATACCTTCAAAGGTGATATCATTCTCGATCCTTTTTGCGGGAGCGGAACAACTTGTCTCTCTGCAATAAAAAACGGGCGGCATTATATTGGTTATGATGTAGATGAAAAATACGTCAACCTTACCAATAAGAGAATATTGTCTTTTACAGCACAATCAGAATTGTTCGATAACAAACTGACGTTGGTTAAAGAACCAACAAAAAGATATCGGACAACGAAGACTAAAGCAAAGAAGAAAAAACGGTAAACCACTAATCTTGTCATCAACTGCACGTGCTCCGCAGAAGTTTCAAGCGATGATAAGCAGATGGAGTATACCTCTTTCGTTCACAATTCCTCAGATGAGGAAGATTAAGATTTGGAAATAAATGAAAAGCTCCTTAAGTTCCAGAAAAAAGGATAACTGTGATGTCTCTAAAAGTTGAGCAAAGACTTGATGATTTCTTTTTCACTGAATCAAATCCCAAAATATACACAACAGGAGCACATCTGGTCCCGATGGAAATCAGGAGAGGGAAAAAAATACGCTTGTTTGGGTTGTGGCCCAGTCCGATGACGATACATATATCGATGGAGATTCATGTTCTCCAAATGTCTACGCAAACATTAAGGCAAACCTCTTAAACAAAACTTAGTGAAAGTTGAAATATAATATGGATCTCTGTCTCAAATCAAAAATCGCACTCGTTACTGCAGCCAGCCAGGGGCTGGGCAAAGCGGCGGCAACATCGCTTGCACAAGAAGGTGCAATCGTTGTAATCTGCTCGCGCAAGAAAAAAGCAATCGAGCAAACGGCAAAAGAAATTCATAAACTCACAGATGCCGACGTTATACCGGTTGTTGCGGACGTTTCTAAATCAACTGACATTAAGAAACTTGTATCGTTTGTAAAGAAACAATTCGGTACCATTCATATTCTCGTGAACAATGCGGGTGGTCCTCCAACCGGTGATATTCTCACAATGTCGGATGCAGAATGGGAAAAAGGAGTTGATCTGACGCTTAAAAGCATGATCCGCCTGACTCGCGAGGTTCTGCCTTTAATGATAAAACAGAGTTGGGGAAGAATCATCACAATCACTTCCATAGCGGGTAAACAACCGATAAACGACCTTATCATATCATCCACACTGCGACCGGGAATTCATGGACTCACAAAAGTTCTCTCCAACAAATTTGCCAAAAACAATATCACGGTCAACACGATTTGTCCGGGTAACATTCTCACAAACCGACAGAAAGAGTTAATGGAAGCACGCTCGGCACAGCGAAAAATATCGATGACAAAGTATATATCGGAAATTACAAAAGATATTCCTGCCGGTCGCTTAGGCAAACCTGAAGAAATCGGCGATGTTATCGCATTCCTCGCATCAGAGAGAGCAAGCTATATTAATGGAGTGAATCTACTTGTTGATGGTGGAATGGCTAAGGGAATCCACTGAGATATGCGATGTGAGATATCAGATGTTGGATGTTGGATCTGTTAGTCAACATAATTGATAAATTAAATAATTAATTATAACGATATGGTAAAAGCTTCATCAATATTTTTAATGCTTCTCAGTTTTATGACTGTCGCTTTCAATCTCTACGGTCAACAAGATTCATTGATTCGTGAATATGATGTCAGGCATTATAACATTGCGATTAAATTTGATTTAGCAAAACAAACATTTGCAGGCGTTATTGATGTCACTGCGGATATTAATCAACCAACAAATGAATTCATCCTTCATGCATCGAACACAACGCTGACAATTGATTCAGTTCTATTTGCCCGAAGGAAACTCGATTTCAAACATATATCTGATCATCTTAAAGTTCAACTAACTTCTATCTTCCATCCTCAATCTTCCATCCAAATAATGGTCTTTTTTCACGGCATTTCCGATTTCAAAGGTGAATTTGACAATGGTGGAGTTTATTTTAGTTCTGATGAGAAAGCAGCTACGAGCAGCCAGCCAAACTTTGCACGCAAATGGTTCCCGTGCAAAGATGTTCCATCCGATAAAGCAACCGCAAATATTTCAATCACTGTTCCTGAAAATTTGAAGGCGATTTCTACCGGTTTGTTAAAAAGCATCGAACACAAAGATGATATGGCAACATACAATTGGGAAACTAAATACCCGATAGCGACTTATCTTATCTCCGTTGCTGCCGCCCCCTACTCTCAATATTCTGAAGATTACACCTCGCTCAATGGGAAGAAGCTAAAGATATTCTATTATGTTTTCCCTGAAGATTCAATAAAAGCGAGAACCGATTTTATAAACACTACCAAGATTTTAGAATTCTTCGAGCAGACGTTTGGAGAATATCCATTCATAGATGAGAAATTCGGATTTGCCGAAGTTGATGGAGATATGACGATGGAAAATCAGACGATACCGAGTATTCAGAAAAACATGTTCACTGGTGATCGCCAATATGAGCTAACATTTGCACATGAAGCCGCTCACCAATGGTTTGGCAATATGCTGACACCGGTTGATTGGCGCCATACATGGCTCAACGAGGGTTTCGCTACATTTGCAGAGGCGTTATATCTCGAACATCGTCGTGGACGTGAAGTATATCAGGAATATATCAATAACATGATGTCCATGCCTCAAGGAATGTACGCTGGCTCCGTTATTGGTCGGAGCGATACTGCTTTTTGGGATTCCTTCTCACCCCGGCAATACTACAAGGGGGCAATCATTCTTCACATGCTGCGCGATATGATGAAAGATAGTCTCTTCTTCCAAACTATGAGAAACTATTTAAACGATCAAAGATTCCGGTTTCGAAATGTTAGAACAGAAGATTTTATTGCTAAATGCGAAGAAACCTATGGACAATCGCTCGATTGGTTTTTCAACCAATGGTTATATTCATCTACAGATTCGGTTGATCGTCCTGAATTAGAATACGATTGGAACATATTAAATAACAAAGGAAGTTATAATATCCAGCTCATCATCACACAAAGTACTGCATCGTACATGGTATACCGTTTACCGTTACAGGTAAGTATTACAGGAATTGATTCAGTTTATAATTTTTCGATCATTGATAGCTCTGAAGTACAAAAATTTTTATTCGAGATTCCTGAAAAACCCGAAAGACTTGAAATAAATAAGTACAGAGAAACATTTTGTATTATTAAAGAAAAAAGTAAACGATAGTCAACTTCAAACAATTAGTATGATTCAAAGCCAATCATCTGGGTCGGATGCCATACTCATCGATAATAATTTATCGATGATCCAGATACGTTGGTTGCTTGCGTTGATTATTTTCATCGCATTTACCCTTCGAATCACTTCGATTTCTTATTTACAATTGTACCCAACATCCGACGCATTCGAATTTCACACACTTGCGAAAAATCTTTCCGAGGGAAACGGATTCACCCTCGACAACATTCCGACTGCTTATAGGGCCCCTGGGTATCCACTGTTTCTTTCGGTAATCTATAAACTTTTTGGTCCGAATATTCTAATCGGGCAAATTGCACAGGCAGGATTGGAAACAATTCAATGTCTCTTACTCTTCTTATTGGGCAGACTATTATACTCGTCTTTGGCTGGATTGATTTCCGCTGCGTTTTGGGCAGCGTTTCCGGTTAGCGTTGTTCAATCTAACTTCTTGATGCCTGAACCGCTTTTCACTTTTTTAACGGGAACTGCTTTAATAACTGATGTTACGCAAACAGAACTTTTTTAGACAAACGGATCGGTTGCAA
>JASEHD010000125.1 GCA_030019075.1 Bacteroidota bacterium | reverse complement strand
CGTTTACGGTGATGCGGATAAGAATTTTATCGTTCCGCGTAACATCAATTAATAATATTTTGAAAAATTTATTTAGAATTTTAGTATGGATAGGGGGTATAATTATTATGGTGGTTGTGAACTCTTGTTCCGATCGGGATGTTCGGATTACTGTCAATGTTTTTGTCCCGGTGTCAACTCCAAAAGATGCACAATTATTCATTGCTGGTAATCATCGAAATGCTGGTGATTGGAACCCCGGACAAATAAAATTGGAAAGGAAATCAGATTTACATTGGTCAGTTACTCTTTTGATTCCTAAAGGTTTCTTTTTCGAATTCAAGATAACCAGAGGTACTTGGGATAATCAAGCTATTTTCACAGAAGGTGAAATTTCTCCCAATTATCAAATTATAGTTGTTTCTGATACATCCATCGAGCTAAAACCGGTATCATGGTATGATATAGGATTTGCCTTCACGAAAAATATCATCGGTACCGTAAAATATCATCGGCAATTAGAAGGTGACGGTCTGAACTATCCGAGAGATTTAATCGTATGGCTGCCACCCTCGTACGAAATAGATACATCCCGATGCTATCCGGTTTTATATATGCACGATGGACAAAATATAATCGATCCTGCAACTTCGTTTATCGGATATGATTGGCGCATTGATGAAGTTGCCGATAGTTTGATACGTTCTCGTAAGATGAAAGAGATTATAATCGTAGGAATCTACAACACTCCAGATAGATCGGATGAATACGATGATACGAAGTTGGGAAAAGCATATATGAAGTTTATTATTGAAAAAATAAAACCATTTATAGATTCCACATATCGGACTTTACCAGAAAGGGAAAATACTGCCGTGATGGGATCATCACTGGGTGGACTTATCTCTTTCTTACTTTCCTGGAATTATCCACAAGTATTTTCACAAGCAGGATGTGTATCGCCTGTATTCCGTTCCGGTTTAATACGCTCTATCAATGAGTATGTGGGTTCGAACAAAGATATTCGTATTTACATTGATAATGGAGGTGTTGGTATGGAAACAGAACTTCAGCCAGGGTGTGATATGATGCTTGTGGCACTTAAAAATATTGGATTCAGAGTGGGAGATAATCTTTTATGGTTTTATGATGAATATGGTGAACATAATGAAAGAGCATGGTCGAAGCGGTTATGGATCCCACTTTTGTTCATGTACGGGAAGTAAAATTTTTAACAAAATAAAATCTGATGTTCAGAAAACAAAGTACAAATTGTAGATCCGTAACAATTTTGAAAATTGTGAACCAAATCCCCCGCGGGAAAATTGCAACATACGGTGGAATCGCAAAGGTTTGTGGATTGATAAATCAAGCACGAATAGTTGGGTATGTTCTGAATCGTTTGCCCACAGGTACGGATGTTCCTTGGTATCGTGTAATAAACACCAAGGGGAAGATATCTTTTGAAAAGAATACAACTGAGTATAAACAACAAAAAAAACTTTTAGAGAAAGAAGGCATAGTTTTTAAGGATGGTAGGGTTGATCGTTGCAGATATGATTGGTTGAGGAGCGAGAAATTTACTTAAGCTGTATGAAGAAAGTTGATATTCCTGTAACTAATGCCATTAGATTCTTATGTGAGAATAACATACCGTTTGTGCCACATTTCTATACATATGAAGAGCATGGAGGCACCAAGGTCGCTGCCGATGTACTAAAAGTACCTGAGCATGTTGTTATCAAAACAATTGTTATGGAAACTGAATTAGGCAAACCATTGATTGTGTTAATGCACGGTGATTTTGAGGTCTCTGCAAAAATTCTCGCACGATTTATCGGTGTAAAAACTATCGTACCATGCGATGCAAGGAAAGCTGAGCGCACGACAGGCTATGTATTTGGCGGTATGAGTCCGTTTGGAACATGGACTCGAATGCCGGTTTATGTTGAGATAAGTCCGAAAGATTTACACGCACTATCGCCTATCGAAGTTACAGTTGCGATACTACATCAATCCGCCTAAGGCGGAACGATTTGTAAGTCTTTCAGAAATTTTGTTTATTTAAAACGAATTCTATTTTTATATCATATCTATATTGCTGGAGTAGCTCAGCGGTAGAGCAGCGGTTTCGTAAACCGCAGGTCGTCAGTTCAATCCTGACCTCCAGCTCAGAAATTTTTCGGGATAAACCTAGGTGTCCCAAAAGAAATCCGTCCTTCCGAACTCCCGCCTGCCAGAGTGAAGCGGCGGGCAGGTGTTTCGGAAACTAAACCTTGCAAACTGCTTTGCTTTGCATACTTGCCTGCTGCAAGCAGGGATGCTGAAACCCGCCTGCCAAAGTTATACGGCGGGCAGGTAAATTCAGCATGACCCAGGATTTTTTAGTCAGCCTCTGGCGAGATAAGCCGACCCGCTGAAATCGGTATGGGTTCTCATCCTGAGGCCGACGAATCTCTACGAGTTCGTAGGACCGTTGGTCGACTCGTCGAGTTGATCCCAGCCAAACAACTAGCAAATAAGCGCCGTTGGCGGAAACTCCCACCTCCAGCTCAATTAATTTTTTCTCCTCGGATCCAATTCTTCTATTTGCTTTTTAATTTCGCTTGCTTTTTGGCTCTTTGGTGGCAATATTGCTAAATATCGTTTGAGTATATCGAATAATTTTAATTTCTCTTTTTGCACCGTATAGAGTTGGATTAGTTCAAGGTAAGGGGTTTCTAATTGATTGTCCATCATGATTGTTTTATGAAAAACACCTTCCGCCTCTGGTACTTTATTTAATTTGAGTAATGAACGCCCTGCTAATACATACGCGTGCGGTTGCTCTGGTTTGTGCTGAATAGAAAGACCGAGATGCCCAAGCGTCTGTTCATATTCTCCACGATCAAAAAGTACTTGTGCAAGTTGATTTCTCACTGTTACGTTTTCAACTTCAACAATTAGTATCTCGTTTAGGATTTGTTCACATTTCTCGAGCTTACCTTTCTTATATAGAATTGTATTAAGGTCTTTCAAGAAATTACTTATCCGAGTACTTTCCGGATTATCATGAAATCGCTCGAACATTGATGGATCAAACTTAGAACGTGTTAACGAATCAGGATATGTATAAAGCCAGAGTGTTGGACCTGTTTTATCTTTATCGGGTTGCAGTGTTAATGTAGATTTCCAGCATGTACGTAAGGTATCATAATATCCTAAAAAATCTATATATCGTTTTGGCTCCATTTGAAATCTTCCATAATCGTAATCGGAAGTGATAAGTAAGTCGAGGTCCTCGTACCATCGGGCATCGTAAAATGGTGCGGCTAACTCCGTTTCGTACGACAGGTAGGGAATGCGGAACATGACGTATCTGTTTTCTCCTGGGAACTCGACACCGTATGGACCTGTCGCAATCACAGACCCCAGCGGCAGGTTATCATTTATCCATTTTTTTGCTATTGCACGTGTATCGGGCAAACCTAATGGTTGAAGATATTTATAATTACTCACCACTGGTTGAATCAGTAAAATAAATAATCCGATTATTACGGCGCTCGTCTTGAATATTTTTGATTGATAAATTATCGATGGCTGGTTCGATAAATATTTTTGAAAAATATCCCATAATCTCATAACTCCAATTGAGCCAATTAGAATTAGGATAGGTATCGCAGGGAAGATATATCTATCTGCCCGCATCTCCCATCTACCAATGATTATAAGATACAAGATTGGAAATATTGCTAATACTATCCCGTTTGCTTCTTTCTTCTTAAAGAAGAAATAAATAGTTACGCAGCAAACTATCAATAATATCCAACTCAGGTAAGCTGGAAGTGCTTCCAGTAGATAATAGTCGAATGTGCTAATTGTTTGATCAACGCCGAGGTGACCGACTTCCATGTGTCGCTGGACTTCACCAAAGTCGCTCAGGAATTTATTCATTCGAAGGATAATATATGGGTTCCATAGAATAAAGACGACGATAGAAGTTATTACTGAAATTAGTAGACGCGGCTGAGTCAGTATTTTTATTGAATTACGGATAGAGTCGGATCTGAGCATCTGAGCGATAAGTAACACTACAAGTAATATGGCACCATTATATTTCGTTGACGCTGCCAATCCAATACTTATCCCGGCGCCGATATAATTTCGTAGTGATTGTTCTCTCATCAGTTTTATAATAAAATAAAGCGATAAAATGACAAAGAATGTCAGTGGTGTATCTACATTGATAAAGTGTGCCTGTTTAACATGGAGAGGATTCAGTGCAAGAAGAGATGCTGCGAGAAGAGAAGTGCGTTTATCTATAATTGATGAAATCAGTTTATAGGCGATTATGATAGTAGCGACATCAAATAATACCGTGGTCAAACGTGCAATAATGATGACAGACGATGAATCTTGTTCGAATGCTTGCAAAAATGAGGCAATGCCTGGATAAACACCGAAAATATTTCCGATTAGATAATGAATGTTTTGAATCAGAAATTGTAAATAAAAAGTGAATGCAGGATATGTAAAAAAATTCGGGTCGAATTGATAGCCGGTAGCTCCGATATTCCAGAATCTCCACGAAATACTAAGAGGCATTGCTTCCTCATATAAATCGGGAAGACCCCAATTGATATGCCAGACGCGCAGTAGTGTGCCGATGAAAATAATAAAAAAGAGTAAAATGTTATCTTGAAATATTTTCTTCATTTATTTATCCTTGTTTGGTTTTGTAATTCCTGAATTCGCTTAACAGTTAACTGAGCAGTTTCGCTTTCCGGAGGAAGTATTTGTAAATATCTATTTAAGATAGCAATATTTTTTTGTTTTTCATTTTGTGTCCGATAAAGCAGCTCAAGATCGAAGTAGCATATCGTTAATTTATTATTCATCTCTAAAGCTTTAAGAAGCTGGGTCTCAGCTTCAGCATATTGTCCTAATTGGAGGTGTACACTCCCACGGAGTGCAACAATCTCAGGTTGATATGGCTCTATTTGAAGTGAATGATTCACCACATTCAAACAGATTTGATAGTCCCCGAGTTTAAAGAGCGTCCATACGTATGCGCGAAGTATCTTTGTATTTGTTGGTTCTAACCAAGCAGCGGTTGAAAGCAATTGTTTACTCTTTATTAATTTTCCCATCCTGAAGTGTTTGAATGCGAGCCGTTCCGTAAAATCAACAACTATTTTTTTATCTTCTATAATTCTGAGCTTTTGTAGAAGGTCTAACTCGAATAACTCTGTTCGTGTTGTATCAGGAGGTGTATAAAACCAGAATAACGGTCCAGTTTGATTTGATGACCGCTGTATCTTATGTACCAATCTCCATCGTAACTTAAGAGAATCGTAATATGCGAGGACAGATTTGAATCGTTCTGGCTCTTGGGCAAATCGTCCGTAATCGTAATCACTTGCAATAAGGAGATCGAAATCTTTATACCAACGGGTATCATAGAATGCTTCGAGTACTTCTGAGCCAGTGGGTGTAAAAGGTATCATGAAAAATGTAAAATTATCATTCGGAAGATTGATACCATAAGGACCAGTAACAATTGTAGATTTATGTGGTACATTTTTTATTAACCACTCTTTTGCAATGGTCCTTGTGTCAGGGAATGTTAATGAATGAAGATATTTGTAGTTTTCGATTGCCAAAGGTATTGCAACAAACAAACCGACGATGACCAGTATTCCGCTTTTAAAAAGGAAGAACCGTCGGAATTTTGGTTCAACAGATTTCATCATCTGTTCCCATATCGTCTTTGATCCGATCGTTCCGATGGCGATGAGAATAGGAATTGCTGGTACAAGATATCGCTCGGCTCGCATCTCCCATGTTCCGATCGTTATGAAAAATATAATTGGGAATGCGAGTAATATGAAATGTGATTTGTTTCTTTTCAAGATTATATAGAAGATCGATATAATGATGCTCGTATAAAAAATCCAGCTTAGATATTTTGGAAGAGCTTTTAAAAAATAAAAAGCAAGTGTGCTTTCGGATGATTCTATCCCTAAATGTCCATACGACATGTGGAGTTTTTCGAAAGAGAAATCTCTCCAAAACTCACCGAAGCTAAGAATGATAAAAGGATTAAAAAGAAAGAAGATGATTATCGCAAGTGTTATACTTTGGTAGAGCGAAGAATCTTTGAGTGAGCGTAAAGCAGCAGAAACGGTTTGTGAGCGAAAAAGATGTGCTAATATCAGTGGTGCGACCAACAAAGCGCCATTATACTTTGTGGCTGTGGCTAATCCGATGCCCAAACCGGCTAACAGGTACCATTTCTTTTCTAAGGAACTGTAAATTTTAAAGATGAAAAATAAAGAGAGTGTTACAAAAAAAGCGAGTGGAATATCGACATTGATCGAATGAGCATACTGGATATGAAGTGGGTTAATTGCGAGAAGTCCAGCACCAATCAAAGCAATTTTTTCACTAGCGAATTGCTTAACGAGAAGAAAAATTACAAGTATTGTCCCTAAATCAAAGATCACAGTAACGATGCGTGCAAGGATGATTGAGATTGTGTAACTCTCTTTAAATGATGCAAAATCGGTGTAAATTCCTAAGAGATAACCGATACCATAATGGATTGCTTGGATTAAATAATGAAAATAAAAAGTGAATGCCGGATAGTTGAAGAAATGTGGATTGAAGTCAAAACCTAACCTATCCCAATTCCAAAATTTCCAAGCCAAAGAGAATGGAGTTGCTTCCTCGTACAATTCTGGTAATCCCCACGTAATATGACAAAGACGCAGCACTAATCCTACCGTCAGAATAATAAGAAAAGCGACGATAGAAGAACGAGTTTTTTCTGTTGGATTTATTTGATCTACTTGAGTTTCAACCATACTAAATAGCTAATCTAAAACTAAAGATAAGATTTTTTCATGGAGTGTACAAAAAAAATCGCATGTTGCATTATCGCATATTCACAACAAGAATTCCGATATCTAACATAGCAATTTCTAAGCAAGATATCGGAATTTTGATAAAGAACATCTGTTATTAGACATTCATCTCAACGGTAACAGTTGTTTAATAGAAAGTAAAACCCCAATCAGAAACGATTGCGGTTTCTTTTTAGGAATAATTCAAAAAGGAATTGTTGACGGAGTTTATAGTATTAACAACTTTAACTGAGATAAATCTATCTTTATATCTTTTGGATCATTCATATCTATTGAGAAAGTACTTTAAAAGTTAAAGTTAATGTACATAAAAGTTGCTAAAGTAAAAATAGTGTTAACTTTTCGCCATTTATTATTTTTACAAATAAATATATTTTTCCTTTCAAAAAACCTTGACTTTCATTATTATTGTTTGTAAAATATAAAGTGTCGATTCCCAGGGAATTATTAATTATTTCAATGATAAGGAAGAAACTTATGTCATAAGTTAATATTTATAACTCACATTATTATTTCAATATATGGAGGGTGTATGATTACATTCAATAATAAGATTTCATATTTAAAAAAATCAGGATATTCAATTCTTAATCTAAACAGCTAAGGTAATCTAATGTTTGGGAAATTAGGTTGCACACTTCTAAAACACACTCTAACATCAAGTGATGTTAATTTTCGTCTGTATTATTATCAAAGTATATTCCTTGACGTTAGGAAATTCAAATATTTGCTTTTGAGACGAACTACTTTTCTCATTTTATATCAAATGTTGTGGCTGAAAATTGGAAGGTTCGTATTCGAATGCATATTAAATTATCGAATAGAATTGATTTTATATCACAGCGAACGATCCCCACCTATATAACGCCCTCATTAAATTAACTAAATCATTAATCAATTAAATCATAAAGGAAAATAATTATGAATATTTATAATCGTTTAGCCCTAAAGCTATTTTCAACTTTAGGCATGATGCTATTGCTACTTTTTACATTTCTATTACTAACAAAAGTAGCGAGCGTAGAAGCGTACGGCCAAAGCAGTTGCATTCGGACATACACGGTGGATGCAGACTTTGACCAAGGGACACTTCTGAACGTTAATCACGATCCACCTAATAATGATCAACTTCAATTACCCTCAGAAGTTAAATTTTTGCCTTTCATCTGGGTTCCTAACTATGATGGTACAATTTCCAAAGTTAATACAATGACAGGCAATGAAGTAGGGCGTTATCGAATAGCGCCTCCTGGATTGCCATCCGGGGGTGACCCTTCCAGAACAACAGTTGACCTTCAAGGCAGCGTTTGGGTTGGTCTTAGACGAGCTGGAACCGCAGTGAAGGTAGGACTATACGAAGCTGGCATATGGATAGACAGGAACGCAGACGGCATCTGCCAAACTTCACAAGATCTCGACAATGATGGAAACATAACAGGCGCTGAGATTCTTCCTTGGGGTGCTGACGAATGTGTTCTCTACGAAGTCGTTTTAATTCCTGCTTCGATAGGTACTTACACACCGGGAACATATCCAGGTCCTTACGACCACAATTATTGGGGTGTAGCACCAAGAGGATTTGCCGTTGATGATAGCAATAACGTATGGGTGGGAACTTGGAGTACAAGCAAATATTATCATATAAATGGGGCAACAGGTGCAATCATGCACACTGTCGATGTTGCTCCTTGGGGTCACAACGCCTATGGGGCAGTAATTGATGGAAATGGTATGCTTTGGTCGGCGGAGCTTAGCAGCCATGTTCTGAAAATTAACCCTATAACGCGAACAGTTATAAAGCAAATATGGATTGGGCATACTTATGGTGTAGGTCTTGATTACTTGGGACATCTATTTGTTGCTGGTGGACAACAACTTTCCAAAATTGACATTAATACTGATGTAGTATTATGGACAAAATCCTCAAGGGCAGTGAGAGGCGTCGTATGCACCGCTGATAATAACGTCTGGGTCGCTGGATATGATGGGGCTTGGAACTACAACAGCGTATCTAGTGTACTGTCCCAAACGCTTCTCGACATATATTAACTTTCGCAATTATAGT
>JASEHD010000124.1 GCA_030019075.1 Bacteroidota bacterium | reverse complement strand
GCCCTTGTTATTATTACCAATTGCTTTTTATTTTACTACTCTTAATTCTCTCTTTAAAAAAATATTTTTTAGTGTTGCAATCATCGGTTGTTTAATACAATTTGGCGGTGTAGCTATTTACGCAGGAGCGTATCTACGTGAAATTGGAGAATATCCATATCAGCGTCATTTTGATGATCCTGAATTTTTAACCAAAGCACACTTCATCCCAAACTACTCCCCAGTAGTGGGACATTGGAAAATGTTGACTCGAAATTTCGGAGAACATCTTGACGGAAATTATCCAAAGCTCAAACCAACGGAGCAAGATCAAGATAAACGACTTCCCATCGCAAAAGAAGAGCGTTCGAAATTACTTCACACATTAGATTTTTGGTTTACCTATGCACTTTATACAGGCGTTTCAAAAAACATTTTAATAGCAGCCCTCGCCTTCATAGCAATCGTTACGCTAATATTTGGTACACTGCTTTACCGAACCGCAAATTCTCTATCCAACTAAGAAAGATAATCATTAAATGAAACTCTCTGTAATCATTCCGGTGTATAACGAAGAAAAAACACTCCGCCAGATTCTTGATAAAGTATTAAATGTTAATATAGAAAAGGAGATCATCATCGTAGATGATTATTCCCGAGACAATACTCGACAAATTATTCAAGAATACGAGATGTTGCCAAACGTCAAAGTTGTTCTTCACGAGAGGAATTACGGCAAAGGAAAAGCAATCCGTAGCGGCATACAACAGATAACGGGGGATGTTGTTATTATTCAAGATGCCGATTTAGAATACGAGCCCGAAGATTATCCTGCACTTATCAAACCAATAGTTGATGGTCAAACAAATGTGGTTTACGGCTCTCGTGATCTTGGAATCACAAATCAACACAGCTATTTCAGTTTTTATATCGGGGGAAAATTTCTGTCATGGCTAACAAATTTTCTCTACAACTCGAATATCACCGATGAGCCAACTTGTTACAAAGTATTTAAGGCAGATGTGATAAAATCAATCCCATTAGTTTGCGTTCGGTTTGAGTTTTGCCCTGAAATAACGGCAAAAGTATTGAAACGCGGTGAAAGAATTGTTGAGATTCCAATTCGCTATTATCCCCGTAAAAAGAGCGAGGGTAAGAAAATTCGCTGGAAGGACGGACTCGAAGCGATATGGACATTGATCAAATACAAATTCATCGACTAATTATTGAACGTTTCTTGAGCTAAATATTCGGAAATGAATTCACAAAATAGGATCGCGGTTGTTCTTCTTCAGCTTGGTGGACCAGACTCTCTTGAGGCAATCGAACCTTTTCTTTACAACTTATTTTGTGATCCTGACATAATAAATTTTCCCGGTGCTTTCCTTGCACGAAAACCGATAGCGAAATTCATTTCATCCCGACGTTCAAAAGGAGTCATTGATAAGTATCGCTCAATCGGCGACAAATCTCCCATCACAGAGTTAACAAAATCTCAAGCACATGCGCTCGAATTGGAATTAAATAAATATTTTCCCTCAAAAGTATTTACCGCTATGCGTTACTGGCATCCCATGACGGATGAAATAATTAGGCAGATAAAAAAAGATGACTTCAAAAAAATAATCCTTCTCCCGATGTATCCTCAGTACTCGACGGTTACTTCAGGATCAAGTCTAACCGAATGGAAGCGGCAAAGCTTACTCCATGCTATTGATAAAATTCCATCTACAATTAATCACTCTTTCCATAATCACCCACTTTATATAGAGGCGATGATTGAGAAAATCCACATTGCTTTAAAACAATTCTCGTTAATCGAAGAGAGAGAAATTGATTTAGTCTTTAGCGCACATAGTATTCCGATGAGTATCGTGAAAAAGGGTGACCCATACAAAAATCAGATCCAAGAAACTGTTCAACTTCTAACTCAAAAAGGGCAATGGAAATCGCCACACCACATCTGCTATCAAAGCAAGGTAGGACCGATAAGTTGGTTAGGACCCTCAATGAGGGAGACAGTTCACCATCTTGCGGCCGAGGGTCGGCATAATTTGCTTATTATTCCGGTATCATTCGTTTCTGACCACATTGAAACTCTCTACGATATCAACATTGAAATGCGGCGGGAGGCAGAGCGGATTGGTATCAAACAATTTATTCTGATGCCGGCACTAAATGATTCTCCAAAGTTCATTGAATGTCTTAAAGCGTTAGTATTAGGAAATATATGATTACTGATTCACGATGCAAGCCGCAAAAATAACAAACCGTTCAGATAATAAATCTGTCGTTATCATCGGTGCTGGAATCTCCGGGCTTTGTGTTGCACATTGGTTAATGAATAAAGGCATCAATGTTACAATACTTGAAAAAGATTCCGAGCCGGGTGGAACCATGAAAACATTATTCGAGGATGGTTGGCTCGTTGAGATGGGACCGAATAGTGCGCTCGAAACAACTCCCCTGCTGAAACAGTTATTCGACGAATTAGGAATACTCGACCAGCGAATTTATGCAAACGACACAGCTTCAAAACGATACATTGTTCGTGATGGAATGCTTCATCCAATTCCGATGAGTCCGGCGGCGTTTATAAAATCAAGATTATGGACAACAGCAGGAAAACTTAGACTTTTGAAAGAACCTTTTATTAAAAAAGCTGAGCACGAGGAAACTATCAGTGAATTTGTTCAACGGCGGCTCGGACAAGAATTTTTAGATTATGCAATAAATCCTTTCGTTGCCGGTGTCTATGCTGGGGACCCCGATAAACTTTCTGTCCGCTCCGCATTTCCAAAGCTGTATGCCCTCGAAGAAAAATACGGCGGATTGGTAAAAGGTGCAATCAAATCCCGACGAGAAAGAAAACAGCGAAAAGAAGTTGCCAAAGACCGCGCAAAGTTATTTTCGTTTACGAATGGTATGAACGTACTTCCAAAACGAATAGCAGAAGAACTCGGAAACCGACTCAAACTAAATTGTTCCGTTGAACAGATTATTCCAACAAGGATTGATGATCAAATTAATTACTCTGTTATGTATTCACAAAATGGTGTACAACAAAAAATCAAAGCGGGTATCGTTGTACTTGCCACACCTGCGTATGCTACAGCGAATATCATTCGTGAAATTGATCCTGCAATGGCTGTAATACTTGAATCGATTTATTATCCACCGGTTGCGGAAATCTTCTTAGGATTTGACGAAAAACAAATTGAGCGAGACTTGGATGGATTTGGATTCCTTGTTCCTAAAGTAGAGCATCGCAAGATACTGGGAACAATATGGTCATCGACTCTTTTCCCAAATCGTGCCTCAAAAGGAAATGTTGCATTGACAACATTCGTTGGCGGTGCGCGTCAGCCGGAATTAGTCTCCCTGAACGATGATGACCTTACAAAAATCGTACTTGAAGATTTAGAACATTTAATGCAGGTACACGGAAAGCCTGTTTATAAAAAAATCATTCGTTGGGAAAAAGCGATCCCTCAGTACAATCTTGGATATTATAAAGTAATCGATGCTCTGGAAAATTTTGAACAGAAGTTTAGGGGAATTTTCATTTGCAGCAATTTTCGAGGCGGAATTGCAGTTGGAGATTGTGTGATGAGTGCCCAGAAAATTAGTGAACAGATTCAGCAAAATCTTGTTGAATAGAAATTATATCATTTATGTTTTTAAGAAAAAATTTGTTAAATTTTCAGACTGTTCAACCCTCACCTAAATCAAAGGGGTGCAAAGGGAAGAAAAACGCTTGAATCGGGGTAATAAAATCGAAAATCGATTGGTAGACCTCGTGTTCTGCACATAATAATTTCCAAAAATTAATGTTATAGAAATCTTAAGTGCCTTGAACGAAAACCTGATTTTAGTCTTATTTAATATTTTCATCCTCGCCATGCTTGCATTGGATTTAGGAATCATCCAGCGCAAAGCGCATTTTCCTTCAATGAAGGAAGCCCTTGGATGGTCGATAGTCTGGATAGTCTTAGCCCTTCTTTTCAGTCTCTTTGTCTGGTATGAATATGGAAATCAGAAAGCCCTCGAATACCTTACCGGCTACGTAGTCGAAAAAGCACTCTCGGTCGACAATGTTTTCGTCTTCATCGTGATTTTTACATACTTCGCTGTTCCCAAGAACGTACAACACAAAGTTTTATTCTGGGGAGTATTAAGTGCGATCATTTTCAGGGCAATCTTTATCGTGGCAGGTGCGGCGCTTATCTCTAAATTCCATTTCATCCTTTACCTCCTCGGTGGTTTTCTCGTCTTTACAGCAATTAAACTTGCTCTTCAGGGTGAAACCGAAGTTCATCCGGATCATAATCCATTAATCCGTTTAGCAAGAAAATTTTTTCCAGTAACAAATGATTATGTCGAGGATAAATTTTTCATCCGTAAGAATGGAAAAGTTTTCATAACACCGTTATTCCTCGTTCTACTGATGATTGAAAGCACTGATATAGCATTCGCAACCGATTCAATCCCGGCAATTTTCGCAATCACACGTGATACATTTATCATCTATACATCCAACATTTTTGCCATTCTTGGATTACGCGCCCTTTATTTCGTTCTCGCAGGATTCATGGTGCAATTTCATTTTCTTAAATACGGGCTTTCGGTGGTACTTGGATTCATTGGCGCCAAGATGCTAATTGAGCCGTGGTTAATATTACCCGTTCATTATTCCCTCATCATAATCTTTTGTGTGATCACTGGCTCAATTTTTCTTTCTCTGATTTTTCGGAAAAACGGCAAATTAGTAAATTAATAATTTATTATAACTAAGGAGACAAATTACAATGTATCTGAAAATCGGTGGCTTTGGCATAGATTATTCTTTAGAAGGACCAAAAACCGGATTACCAATCGTTTTCATACACGGTTTCCCTTTCGGTAAAGAAATGTGGAAACCGCAAGTCGAAGCATTGAAACAAGACTATATAGTCGTTACCTATGATTTACGGGGACATGGGGCAAGTGATGTGGGTAATGGACAGTACACTATCGAATATTGTGTGGATGATCTTATGGGGCTGATCGATGCTCTTAAATTACAGCAGGTGATTGTTGTCGGTTCATCTATGGGCGGCTACATTGCATTGCGGGCGTATGAACGGCATAGCGATCGATTTAAGGGATTAGTTCTTTGCAACACACGCAGCGATGATGACACGAATGATGTTAAAATCAAGCGTGCTCTCCAGGCACGAAACGTTAAAATATATGGGATGCGAAAATTTGCCAATAAATATTTACCTGCGATCTTTTATGAAAAAATTTTATTCAAAAATCCTGATGTTGTTAAGATGATCCGAGGCATTATAGAAAAAACATCGCCAAATGCGGCAGCAGGTATGCTTATTGCGCTTGCCGCACGAACAAATTCAACACCTTCGCTGTCAAAAATCGAGGTACCAACACTTATTATGGTTGGCCAATTCGATGAGATGACGCCTCCATCTGCTTCGATTGCAATGAAAGAAAAAATTCAAAATGCAGAGTTACACATACTTCCAGATGCAGCCCATATGAGTAATCTTGAAAATCCTGAAGAGTTCAATAAACATCTCATTAATTTCTTAAAGAAAATTGAATGAAGAAAAATACAGGCGGCGAAGGCAAGAAACGCGTTCTGATTCTATCAGCCACTGCTGGCGCGGGTCACGTACGTGCTGGTAACGCACTGACTGAGACTGCATATGCTCTGTCACTCCCGCTCGATATACAACACGAAGATATACTAAATTTTACTTTCCCGCTCTTTAAAAAATTATACAATGATCTTTATTTTGCTCTTGTGAATACTTCACCCGATTTATGGGGATATCTTTACAAACATACCGAATCTTCTGGAAAAACAAAACAGAAATCTCCTTTCATCAAGTTGTTCGATCACTTCAATTATAAAAAGTATCTAAGAGTTCTCGAAGAATTACGACCTGATGCAATACTTTGTACACATTTCCTTCCATACCAAGCCATTGCAGATGATATAGTTAAGAGCATCTGGAAAATTCCGTTCTTCGTAGTTACAACAGATTATGATGTACACACTTTATGGATTAATCCGGCAGTCCATCATTATTATGTAGCAACCGAAGAAGCTGCATGGACAGTGCATTCGCATGGGATACCTGAAAATCAAATCACCGTTACCGGGATTCCGGTTATGCCGCAATTTATAACTCCATCTTCACGGACGCTTTTAAGGAATAAATTTCAATTATCAGCAAATCAATTTACAATTATGATTCTATCAGGTGGTTATGGAGTTGGCGTGATAGATAAACTCGTAATTTCTATCAGCGAGTTTTTAGCGAAATATGCAAGGAGGCGATTCCAACTGCTTGTAGTATGTGGAAAAAATCAACCGTTGTATGAGAAATTGAAGCGATTATCATTCCCAACCAATATTACGCCACGGTTTTTTCAATTCATATCTTACGTCGATGAGTTGATGGATTGCGCGGACGTATTGATTTCTAAATCGGGTGGCTTGACGGTTTCGGAAGCGGTTGCTAAACATTTACCGATGGTCATATTCGATCCCATACCGGGGCAAGAAGCACACAATGCTGATTATCTTACGGAAAATGGTGCTGCATGGCGTGCAGCCAATGTTCCAAATCTTAATTTCAAACTAATGCAGTTGATTGAGCATCCAGAGCTATTAAAAAAAATGGAACAAGCTGAACGTAGAATTGCCCGACCAGAAGCAGCGAAACATATCTTAGAAGATTTAATACTACGTCTTCCTTAAGTTATCATTTGTAGATAGAAATTTAGTTTGGTAAATTAATACTACAACAATTTTATAAAAAGATATTTTATGAATACACCCCAAAAACAATCCGCCTTAGGCGGAATCGAAAATTCATTTAGAAGACATCGCCGAACCCGCATGACTGCTGCACTCCGCTCAATGGTTCGGGAAACCGAGCTTTCAAAAAACGATTTCATCTATCCCCTTTTCGTAGTGCCGGGGAATAAGGTAAAGAAAGAAGTTTCTTCCATGCCCGGCGTGTTTCAGATGTCAATTGATGAAACCGTTCGCGAATGCGTAGAGGTACGAAACTTAGGAATCCCTGCAATCATTTTGTTCGGTATCCCAGAACATAAAGATGAGGTCGGCAGCGGCGCTTACGATCCAAATGGTATTATTCAACAAGTTGTTCGAGCGATTAAAAAGGAAATACCCGAACTTGTAGTTATTACCGATGTATGCCTTTGTGAATATACTTCACATGGACACTGCGGTATCGTAAAAGGAGATGAAATTGTAAATGACATTTCAATTCAACTACTTGCGAAAGAAGCACTTACACATGCACAGGCAGGCGCGGATATAATTGCACCATCCGATATGTTCGATGGGCGTGTGAAAGCGATTCGTACGATTCTCGATGCGAATGATTTCCAGAACATTCCGATTATGTCATATGCTGCTAAATATGCATCCGGATTCTACGGACCGTTCCGCGAAGCAGCTGAAAGCACGCCTCAGTTTGGCGACCGTCGATCTCATCAAATGGACCCGGCAAACTCGGATGAAGCATTGCGTGAAGTTCAAACCGATATCGAAGAAGGTGCCGACATCGTAATGGTGAAACCGGCACTTTCTTATCTTGATGTTATTAGACGTGTGAAAGATACATTCCACATGCCTACGGCGGCTTACAATGTGAGCGGCGAGTATTCGATGGTAAAAGCGGCTTTTAAACTCGGATGGATTGATGAGCAGCGCGTGATGATGGAAATACTCACGAGCATCAAACGTGCAGGTGCTGATTTAATTCTCACATATCACGCAAAAGAAGCGGCGAAGCTTCTTTAAATGTCTCTTAGTGTTTCTCAGTGTTCTTTGTGTCTCAGTGGTAAAAATATAACGACTCAGACACTATTTCTTTTCGTATGTCTCAACAAATCCAAAACAATATCGAAAAAGTTCTTATAACAGGCGGAACCGGCTTCATCGGTTCCAATCTTGCCGGAGCTTTATTGAAAGAGGGCTGCAGCGTCCGAATACTCCGGCGGTATAATTCCGACCTGCGGGCTGTAAATGATTTGAACGTTGAACACGTTATCGGAGACATACTCGATAAAAATTCTTTAAGACAAGCTATGGATGGCTGCGATACTGTTTTTCATACCGCGGCAATCGTAGCGATGTGGAAGAAAAAAGGAACAGAACAAAAAGATGTAAACATTATAGGTACAAAAAACGCAACCGAGGTGGCTCTTGAAAAAGGTATTAAAAAATTTGTCCACACAAGCTCAATAGCCGCTTTAGGATACAGAGCCGACGGAGGTTTATCCGACGAAACCACAGCATTCAACTGGTCCCCTAAACTCACATACAAATATTCAAAACATTTAGCAGAGCTTGAAATATTTAAAGCTTTGCAAAAAGGACTGGCGGCTGTGATCGTGAATCCTGCAGTAGTAATCGGACCAAAGGATTACCGATTTCATGGTGGATCTTTAATTAAAAAAATAAGTAGTGGTGGAGTTCCTTTCTACATTGACGGCGGAATAAATATAGCTTACGTTGATGATGTTGTTTATGGACATATACAGGCAGCGAAAGTCGGGAGAGTTGGTGAAAGATATGTTTTAGGAGGAACGAATCTCACAATCAAAGAAGCATTTGAACAAGTTGCCGAAGTAGTTGGAGTGAGTCCACCAAAACTTAAAGCCCCGATAAGTTTAGTAAAATTGGCAGCAAAAATTTTTGATTTGATCAGTTTTATTTCGGGCAGGAAACCACTTATCAGCTCCGATTTAATAGCGAGCATTGGGATTAATTTTTGGTTCAGCTCTGAAAAAGCAGAGCGGGAATTAGAATACAAGTCAACATCGTTTAAAGAGGCGGTTAAGAAAACGTATGATTGGTATAAAGAAGTGGGATTGTTGTAAGATTTGAGATTCCCGCCTACGCTAAAGCTTCGGCGGGCAAGTGGGATTTGGGATTCCCGCCT
>JASEHD010000123.1 GCA_030019075.1 Bacteroidota bacterium | reverse complement strand
CACTTTTAAAGATACCGATGATACTACAAAAGAACAATTTAATCGTTTAATTCCTGAAAAGTATGATTCGAGAATTGATTTCATGTCGGAGATTCTAAACAACTTTTCTTTTAAAACAGCAAAGCGGAAGAATCGATCATTTAAATACTTTATTGAAAAGTATAACTGTGAGGTTTCTGAAAACTTAGGTTACAGCGTATAACACAGCGTATGTAACTTCATGTCTTAAGATTTTTTCCCTCATTTCAATTCAACCCATTTTAAATACACTCAAACGTCACACTAACCCCGACGGCAACCTCGGCGATGAAATCAATTTCTTAAACTCTTCCCACCTTTCTTGCGGCTTATCGGGTGTGCCGCCACGCTTCTCGATATACTGTTTCACCAAATTTTGTCCAAGGTTATAGTTAATAACGTAACTGCGGTAAGTATCAAAAAAGCGTGTGCGCTGCTGGGCACGGTCAGGTGACATAAGCGCGTACTTCACAAGCCACTCTGCCGCTTCGTCGCGAGTCATTGTGCCGTTGAGGTAACCGCGCGCGGCTTCGTTTCCGGCATAGGCAAGTTTCAAAAATAGCTCGTGTATTTTGTAATATGTCTCAACTTTATTTATATCCATTCCTGCAAGCGGGAAAAGCACTTTCTTCTCGAATTCAATCCTCTCGTTTCCCGGGAACACTACTTCAATCCCGAAGTTCGCTGTCCCTTCAGCAATCAAAGATTGTGGACTGAACAAAGCATAAACCGATGCTTCCACCCATCCATATTTTTTGTAGAGAATACTTTCAAGTAAAGAGTTATAGACATGATGTCCGGGATAACCTTCGTGCGCGGCAAGGTCAACAGCGCGGTCAATATAAATCGGTAGGTCGGTATTCATCTGGATCAAGCTAAAGCTATCGCCTTTATACCAATTGTATCCGCTCCACGGTTTGTTGTTTACGTACTCGATTGTGAAGCTTTCGTTTGCGGGCAATTCAATGTATTCTTTCGTTCGCTTACGGCACTCGATTATCGCAGCTTGAAATACTGCATCTAATTTTTCTTTCTGGATGATGAATTCTTTCTTGAACTCATCATATCTCTCACTAACCGTTCCTTTGCCGGGGAGTATTCCATCCATATCTGAAATAATTTTCTGGAAATGACTTTCGGGAAATGTAGGCGGCGAGGCATCGTACAGGGCTTTCGCCTCTTCGTCAAACGAGAATATTTTACCTTGCAGCATTTCTACTCGTGCAACGAGTGATTGTAATTGTTTCGATAGATATTGATGGCGAAGCAAGATGATTTCTGCCACTCCAGTCTCATCAAGTAACTGTAATTCGTTAAGCGTTTTATCTGCCGTTGATTTGATGTCAACAAGTGAGTTCTTCACCGCTTTTACATGTTCTAATAACTGAGGCGGACCGTAATAAGCATCCACATAGCTCCCGTCGTGCTGACCGACCGAGAGAACGAGGTTTACGTATGTTTCAGCAATTCGGTTGAGAGTAGCGTTAATTTCTTGGGACATAAAACACTTTCGAAATTTAATAAAGTGAATAATACTTGAGATATTTTACAAAGAATAATCAGGAATGTCAAAACAGGAAGATGGAGCACACCTTGAAGGTGTACTCCATCTAAGCCGGGTTACTTCCCACCAACAGTCATCTCAGCAACTTTGATTGTCGGTCCGGTGATTGAATCTTTAAACTTCACATCGTTACCAACCATCTCAATGCCTTTGAGAAGCTGACCAAGATTTCCTGAGAACGTAATCTCTGCTACAGGATAAGTCAGCTCACCCTTCTCGATCCACAAACCATAAGCGCCGCGAGAAATGTCGCCAGTAGTTGGCACTAAACCAAATCCGATTGTGCCGGTAAGGAATAGTCCCTTATCGACTGATTTGATAATTTCTTCAGGAGTTGATTTGCCCGGTGAAAGATAGAAATTATTCGCACCCGAGCTGTTACCTGTTGATTTCATATTCAACTTCTTACTTGAGTAAGTATCCATGAGGTAATTCTTTAAAACACCATTTTCGATAACGACAGTTTTCCTCGTTGGAACACCTTCACCATCGAACGGTTTTGTGCCAGCGGCGCCGGGAATAAGTCCATCATCCGTTACCGTAACGAGATCACTTCCGATCTTTTCACCAATCTTTCCTGCAAGAAACGACTGCTTGAGATAGATGCTGTTACCGTTGATGCAGTTAAACAGAAAGCTTAGCAAACTCGCTGTCATCGGCGACTCGAACACAACCGGAACATTCTGCGTATCAACTTTCTTTCCGCCAATGAGTCGTGTTACCCTGTGAATTGCTTTCTTAGCAATATCTTCCGGACTTTCAAGCTCACTCAGTATCCTTGAAGAATCGTTCCAGCCCTCATCGAAGAGATTCGGTTCTTCGCCCGATTGAAGATAAACGCCTGAAGAACACGTAGTGCGTTTATACGAACCGCTGAATCCATTCGAGTTGGCAAGGAATGACTGACCTGTATATGTTCCATACGATGAACCATAACTCTTCTTTACGCGTTTATCGCCTAAACATATTTTCTCTATCTCTTTTGCAATAGCAATTTTTTCCTCCGGTTGTAGTTCAAGAATAGCCGGATCCCACATTTTTAATTTTTCTATATCGACAGAAATAACTTCCTTTTCGGGGAGACCTGCCAATGGATCGGAATTTGAAAGTTTCGCACGCTCGATAGCATTCTCTACAAGTTTTTCCAACGTTTCTTTGGAGAGATCGGAAGAACTTGCACGAGCCATCTTTCCTTCTACAAAAAGTCGGAGTGAAAGTCCCTTAGACCCTGCTTCAACCAGCCGCTCAACTTCACCTTCTCGAACATCAAGAGAGAATTCGCTTCCCTGTCTGATTGATACTTCAATCTGGCTCGCTCCTTTTTTGCGACCAAAGGCAACTAATTCTTCTGCCAACCTTAAAAGATTATCGTTATTCATTGTCGACCTCCTACCGTCATCTGACGGAGTTTGAGTGTTGGTGTTCCAGCCGTAACCGCTGCCGATTGTCCATCTTTACCGCACGTACCGTGGAAAAATTGTGTATCGTTTGCTATCATCTCAACTTCATTCAGTATCTGTACGTTTGTTCCGATGAGTGTAGCGTTCTTTACGGGCTTTGTAAGTTTCCCATCCTCGATCATGTAACCCATATTGACCGAGAATGTGAACTTTCCGGTATCACTCACCTGTCCACCCTGATAGGTTTCAGCATAGAAACCTTTCTTAACAGATTTGATGATATCTTCGGGAGTTGCATCACCGGGCACCAGCACTGTATTTCCCATTCGGGGGATTGGATTATGTTGATAAGTCTGTCTACGTCCGTGACCGTCTAATTCCATATTCATGAACTTTGCAGAAAGACGATCTTGAAGATAACCGACGAGCCTTCCATTTTCGATAAGCATTTTTTTCGTTGGGATTGTTCCTTCATCATCTATATTGAGACTACCGCGATAGTTTGGAATTGTTGGATCATCATATATAGTAACAATTGGATTAGCGACCTGTTTGCCTAACTTATCCCACATGATAGAAGTTTTCTTTCGATTGCCGTCGGCTTCAAGCGGATGACCAACTGCCTCGTGAATCATCACGCCCGATTGATACGAGCTTAAAATAACAGGTTGTTCACCCGCAGGTGGATCGATTGCGGAAAGAAGTGTGATTGCGTCTTGCGCAGCTCTCTTACCAACTTCTTTAGGTGGCATAATGTTCTGGTAAAAACCAAGTCCATAACGACCGCCGGCTGTTTTGAATCCGGTATTTCTTATTCCATTCTCTTCAGCCGTTGCTGATGCCGCCATCATAACCTGTGGTCGTACATCGGATATCAATAATCCTTCGCTGTTTGCAATCGTAACATATTGGATCTCATCGCTGAAAGAAACCTGCGCCTTTACGATACGTGCATCGTACGATTTAACAGCGTTATACGCTTCCTTCACAAGATCGACTTTTAAAGAGAGTTTCAACTCGTTGAGTGGAGATTTCAAATCGTAGACTTGAAGATTGGATGATTTTTGTGTTAGATTAGCAACCGATAGTTTCGACATACCTGCTGCTATCGCTGCGGCAGTGAGTGCGGTTTGTTTCATCTTTTCGAATGAGAGATCATCGGTGTAACCGTAACCGGTTTGCGCTCCTTTTAGTACGCGGATACCGACCCCAAGCGAAATGTTCTCTGATGAATCTTTGATGATGTCTTCCTCCATCCTCACAGAGTTTAGGACGCGGTATTCAAAAAACAATTCCGAAAACTCTCCCCCCTTTGATAGAGCGATTTCTAAAATCTTCCTCATATCTTCTTTTGCAACACCGAAGCGTTCTTCGAAGAATGCAGAAGATGGTGGTGGATTTTTTCCGTGTGCGAGCATATCGAACCATAGCGGCGATGTTATGCCGGCTACTAATCCTACTCCACCCTTCCGAAGGAAATCCCGACGGTTAATTTCTGTCATATTGTTTTTCTCCTGAATTAGTTAGTGGATTAATTTCCAATCCGTTGTATCTTCCATCCAAGACGGATTGTATAACAATTTGTGAATTTATTTTCTAAAGAACAAAATTCTGATGTAAGATACATTTGCATATTATAACTTATTTATTTAAAATGAAAATAAATAAAATATTTACAGAATTTATTAAAATACAATTATGGCTCCGCTACAACATACAATAAAAGCTGTCATTCGAAAAGGAGATGAATTTTATGTTGCCGAGTGTCTGGAAATCAACGTTGTTACCCAAGGTAGAACACTCGATGAAACCATCGCTAATCTTCAAGAAGCAGTTTCACTCCATCTTGAAGGTGAAAACCCAGAAGAGTTTGGTCTTACACAAAATCCCAAACTCCTATTAACGATGGAACTGGACACTATTCATGTCTAAGCCAAAGCGACTTTCTGGAGATGATATCATTTCAATTATGACTTCATTTGGCTTTTTTACCCTTACACAACGTGGCTCACATGTTAAACTTCGCCGCACTTCACCCACAGGAGAAAAACAAACGTTAACAATTCCCCGCCACAAAGAGCTCGATTCAGGGACTATCCGAGCTATTTTAAGACAGGCGAGTCGGTACATACCTGAAGATCAACTGCGACCCCACCTTTTTGTAGATTAACTATATTATTAAATGATCAGAGCAACTGATGGATCAGTATAAGGCGAGGTTATCTCGCCTTTACAATTAATTTTATGTGATATTTTTGCGCCGACTTGTCAACCATCTGTTTGACTGATCATAAGTAATTTTAGCGTTAAACTGTTGTTACTTTTTTCTTGCAATTGCTAATAATTCAGGATCATTTCTAAATTTTTCGAAATCAATATCTACTGCAAGATACATTTCATCATATTCCGGATTCATGGATTTTGCTATCGAAAACCATTTAACCTAAGTTCGACAGTGAAGAAGACACCGAACTCAGTTCCCACAAATAACAGATTTGAATTTACATGATCTTCTGCGATTGCAAGTACTGGACCATTTGCAGGGAGATTTCCTTTTATTGATGTCCACGTCTTACCCGCATCTATACTTTTGATGATATACGGATTGAAATCTGCCATCTTATGATTATCGAATGAAGCATAAACGGTATTGACATCGTGTTGAGAAGTTATAATTCGACTGACGTATGTTTTTTCAGGAACACCGGTGAACTTTTCATATTTCTTCCAGTTAAGTCCGCCATCTTCTGTAACGTGGATGAGTCCATCATCCGTGCCAACATAAATCATTCCTTCTTTCTTGGGGGATTCGGATAGAGCGGTACAGTTCCCGTAAAGAGAAGTTGAAGCATTTTTTGCAACTGCGTCAACGCTCCATATTTTCCCCATAACTTCAAGCTGGTTACGATCAATCTGTCTCGTTAGATCACCGCTAACGGGTTTCCAAGAATCACCGCGATCATCACTCCGGAATAATTTATTTGCTGCAAAATATAAACGCCTGTAATTATGCGGGCTAATTATCAATGGAGAATCCCAATTCCAACGCAATCCTTCTTCACCTTTTCCGGGTTGCGGCTGAATTCCAATTTCTTCACCCGTACGTCTATCGTATCGAACGAGTACACCATACTGGCTTTCGCTGTAAACAATATTAGGATCCTCAGGATCAACTTGTGATTGAAATCCATCGCCACCGGTTGTAATGAACCAATCTTGGTTTGTTATCCCAGATGCATTTCTCGTTCGGGAGGGACCACCAAGTGTTGAGTTGTTTTGTGTACCACCGTAAATGTAATAGAATGGTTTTGAGTTATCTACACAAACACGATAAAACTGTGTGATAGGAAGATTAGCAAAATAATCCCACGTTTGTCCGCGGTCGAAGCTTTCATACAAACCTCCATCGCTTCCAACAATGTAATGCCGCGTGTCATCGGTATCGATCCACATCGCATGGTTATCGACATGTTTTGATTTCTCGCCGAGACAGGTGAATGTTTTTCCTGCATCATCTGAGACCATTAAAAATACATCCATCGAATAAATCGTGTCAACAACTTTCGGATCGCAATAGATTGTTTTATAGTATTGCGGACTCCCCGAAATATACTCGCTACGTTTCTCCCAATTTCCACCGAAATCAACTGAGCGGAAAAATCCACCCTTCCCTTTTGTTGCCTCGATGATTGCATAGATAACACGATTATCGACTGGAGAGATAGCTAATCCAATCCGACCGATATCACCCGCGGGAAGACCATTCTTCATTTTTGTCCATGTTGCGCCTGCATCTGTCGATTTACTGAGTTCATGTTTATTACTCTTTCCGCCTCTCCACATTTCTCTTGTTGCAATGGTGGAGATTAAACTAATTATTTTAATCTCCACCTGCAACTGTTTTCGTGGACAAATGTCCTTATTTGAGTAGCAGCATCTTCATCACTTTGTTGAATGATTGAGCAGGAATCTCTTCGTCACTTCCCGTCCCAACCGCATTAAAGCGATAGAAGTACACACCCGATGCTAAACTGCTCGCATCGAATTCTGCTTCTTGTATCCCGCTATCCATTAGCTCGTTATCTAATACCTTTAAAAGCTCCTGCCCGAGAATGTTATATACACTCAGTGAAACAAAAGCTTCTTCCGGCAATTCAAACACAATGGTGGTTATCGGATTGAATGGATTAGGATAATTTTGCCTCAATGCAAAAACAGTCGGCATCTCATCTTCATCCTCACTTTCACCATCATAAACAGCCGGTGTGGTAATTGTACCAGGGACTGGATCACTCGATGGTCCTTGGATCGTTGCAAAGTCCCTCTTTGCAATCGGCAACCAACCGTCACTTGTGCCGGTCAGTACTACACAACAATCCTTTGGACGAACTGCTACATTATACGCAATGTCGTTCATATGACCCAGACCACGATTGTATTTGCCAATCCAAACGTCATCTCCAGTTACCGCATCAATCTTTTGCGTGAGATAATCTAATTTTCTCCCTTTTCCCTGATCACTGCTGCCTGTTACAAATACGCTAGAATCACAAACTACAATAGATCGAGCGATATCATTCTTCTTGATTCCATCGTATCGATTCTCGGTTGCCCATATTGGCGCTCCGGTAAGTCCATCGTATTTCAAGGTTGCATAATCAAGATTGGTTGTGGCACCTTTACTTGAACCTGTTACATACACGTTTCCATCCGAGTCTAGTGCGAGATCATAACCAAAATCGTTTTGATTAGCAGTATGATTGTATTTTTTAACCCAGATTTGTGCACCAGCACTAGAATATTTCAATGTCGCATAATCGAAACTCGTTCCATATCCTTCGCTTGCTCCCGTTACATAAACATTTCTTGAACCATCTGTCTTAATTGCAAACGCATAATCCCGGCCCGTAGGAATTCCATTATACTGGGCAAGCCATATTTGCGCACCAGTTGCACCATTGTACATAATAGTTGCATAATTTGCTCTTTGAGTGCCAGCGTAACTCTCACCTGTTACGACAGGATTACCACTCGTCGGATCCATAGCTATTGCATATGCCTTGTCCGTCTCGTAACCTTGTCCATTATTATAAAATGAGGTCCATTGGATTACACCGGTAATAGCGTCGTAAGCAATGGTTATGTAATCAATCATTTTGGCTGTACCATTATAAGTCTCTCCTGTTACATAAACCATGTTCTCATCAGGGTTCAGAACAATCGCATAACCAGCATCCCGACCACGATAATTAGGATTACTCCATCGCTTAACCCATTGTTCTACTCCAGCCGAGTTATATTTCACTGTTGCGATATCCATTTTTGAACCCCGACCGCCATAGCTTTCTCCTGTCACATAAACATTTCCATCTTTATCAATGGTTAATGCATACGCCTTATCATCTCCGTTTACAGGAGAATAGTTGTATATGGCAGTCCAGAGCAGAAGTGTACCGTATTCATCGTACTTGTTCGTGATGTAGTCATACTTGGTGCCGTATCCATCGCTGTATCCGCAAATGTAAATATCACCTGTATCACGAATAGCAAGATTGCGTGTCATAAGTCTTGCATCGGTCGGAATTTTAAAGCCCATTCCTTCATTCTTCTTATGGAAGGTCTGCGTCCATGATGGACAAACGTGTGGAATTTGTTTGTTGCCAAAATTCAATGGGCCGATTGTTTCCTCCCCATCCCAATTGACGTTATGTGTTCCCGGGGGAAATTGAGGAAAACATTGCTCCCATCCTGGTGGCAGAACTTCGGAAACGGTATACATGCCCGGTAACAATGGGGTAAAAGAATAGCAACCGTACGCATCTGTAACTGTACTACCCACCGGCACGCCAAAATAGGAAAGATTGATTATCACCCCTGCATGCGGTAGCTCGTTTGGATCCCAAATCCCATCGCAGTCGAGGTCATTCCACTTGCAGCCGTGAATGGAACCTGTGCCAGGATCAACAGTTAGCTTCTTAGTCGGCACCAATAAGAACTCACTTTTCTGGACCTGCAGATCATGCTCTCCGAATTGATCATGAGTATTGATCGTCGCGGAATACGTCCGCTTCGGAAAAAGCTCATATGCCACATAGTGGGTCACAGAGTCGTACAACATCGGCAGTTCCATGTTCTTCAGTGCTGGCGTGAGGAAGTACACGGGCTTAAGAGAATCTAT
>JASEHD010000122.1 GCA_030019075.1 Bacteroidota bacterium | reverse complement strand
GAGATATTAAACGAATCACCGAGTGCATTAAGTGGTAATGGTAAAATCCTGCGAGGAACGCTCAAGCGGGCAATACAACAAAGTTCGACATCACAGTATAGATTTGAGAGTAATCAGACGCATGTTCAATTCACTGGCACAGGAACCTACCCAAACCATCTAACAATAACAAGCTATCCTGACACAATATCCACGGATTTTGGAGAGGAATGGGAAGTAGTGTCGAGTATCAGAGATACTGCGGCAAACATAATTACAGCAAATAATGTTACACGATTTTCAAAATGGGCATTCGGGATACCGAGACCTCGAATTGTTACAGGTGTATCGCATCTTTACGAAATCTTTGGTGTGGGAGGTCAAAATTTTAGTGCAACTCTTACACTTCATTATGATCAAGACGAAGTTTTTCCGGGAAAGGAAGATTCACTTGTTCTTTTACGTTCAAAAGGAGATTTCATTTCAGGAAATATTGCAAGTGGATGGAATATGATATCCCTTCCGGTGGAAGTTCAAGATAATGCAGTAACCACATTATTTCCAACAGCGGTCTCAAAGGCATTCAGATACGACGAATCTTCAGGTTATTTGATTTCACAGAATCTTGAAAATGGTATTGGATACTGGTTAAAATTTCCATCAACACTGAATGCTGTCTTCTTTGGACAAGAACGAAATAGTGATACTATCAATGTTACCGAAGGATGGAATATGATTGGTACATTGAGTTCCGCCATCGGGATTGATGCCATTCAATGTATACCACCTGATATGCAATTGAGTAATTTCTTTAGCTATGAAGGCTCATATACTATTACATCTACACTGGAACCGATGAGAGCATATTGGGTGAAGGCGAATCAAGCGGGAGCGTTAATATTATCAACGAGTTATATAAACAGAGGTACAAATAGAATCCGAATCGTACCGACATCTGAATTACCACCTCCACCACCTGATGAAATTATAACAATAAGAAATAGATTACCAAGCGAATATGCTCTTGAGAATGCCTATCCAAATCCGTTCAATCCGATAACGACAATTCGTTACCAATTACCAGTTGATTCAAAAGTAATGTTGAAGGTGTACAACATACTTGGACAAGAAGTGAAAACGCTTGTGGATGAGTCCGCCTCAAGTGGACAGGATGCAGGATACAAGTCGGTGGAGTGGAACGTTGGTAATCTCACAAGCGGTGTGTATTTCTACCGATTGACGGCTGAGTCGGAAGGAAAATCTTTTGTAGCGGTTAAGAAATTACTGCTGATGAAATAAACTAGAAAGACTTCCGATTTCTTACTCAGAATATACTTGGATAGAAATCGGAAGTCTTGCCTGTTTGTGGTGATTCTCCGTTGAAGGTGAGTCGCACATTGTATAAAAATCCAATTCATAACTCAAAACTGGGATAATTTATTCCTCCGTCCCGAACATCCTATCTCCCGCATCACCAAGACCGGGGACAATATATCCCTTTTTGTTTAGCTTTCTATCCAATGCGCATGTATAGATTTTTACATCTGGATGTGCTTGAGTAAGTGTTCGGACGCCTTCGGGTGCTGCTACCAGGCATACATATTTTATATGCTTAGCACCTTTATTTTTCAGAACAGTTACTGCTGCTGCCGCGCTTCCCCCGGTTGCCAACATAGGATCAAGTATCAAGACCAATGAATGGTTGAGTTTATTTGGAAGCCGTAAATAGTAATCAACCGGCTTCAATGTTTCTTCGTCTCGATACATTCCGATATGCCCGACGCGGGCGTTTGGAAGCACTTCAACAAAACCACCTACAAGTCCCAGTCCCGCACGAAGGATTGGTACAAGAATTATTGGAATTGGAACTATATACCCTTTTGTTTTTGCTAAAGGTGTTTCGACCTTTACTTCTTGAAGATGCAAATCCTCAGTTACCGAGTACGCCATCAAGCTCGCAGTACGTCGTAAAACTGCGCGGAAGCTGTGGCTTGCAGTTCGTTTATCTCGTAGGATCGTTAGATCACGTTTGACTAATGGATGAGATATGATTATTAGTTTTTTCATGTTGCTGCAATTTGTAATTTCTTTTTCATTTATTTCCATACATAATAATATTTTTTCTTACAATAACAAAGAATTCTACTTACATTTCATCCCTCTACGAGGTCGTAACCTACAAGACTCTCTATCGCGATCATAATTGCTTATTAGTTTTGGTTTTGTCGGTCAACATCCAACAACTCAATAATTTCTGTGGCTACTCTCTTTAACTCTGAACGGTTTGAATAATAGAACAACTTTACACCGTCGTTCTTCAAATCATCTTCTTGCATTGTTCCGATCGAAAGAATCTTATTCACAATAACAAAAACTTCTTTATCTTTAATCAATCGAATCTTTTGAATTTTACGCTTCAGATATTCTTCCCTCCAGTAACCGACAATTTCAATTATCACTTCTCTGCCTGTCTGTACATGACGCGCGATGAAGTCTGGTACCATTAAGCCAACATATTCACCATTCGGTTGCTCGAGTCGGACGATACGACCTTCGTACTCCAACACCCAATTATCAGTCGCTCTTGTGAAATATTTCTGGAATGCTTCTTCATCACCCGATTTGAATTCTTTCGGCTGTATCTCTTTTTCTTTAGAAACAAAATATTTTTGAATTGAATTATCAAAAGTTGACGTCTCGACTTTTTTAAACTGAGTGCCGATAAGTTCGACAATGATTTTCCAATCACTCATATCCAATCGTAGAAATGACTGAATAAAATCAGCAAAACGATTCCCATAAATAGTTGATTTTGTAAAGAGTATGTAGGGTCCCGTTACATTCAGCGATAAAGCACCTTCAACTTCATTTATATCATACATAAGATGATTACGTTTGAGCAGCCAAAATATTTTTACATATGGAGAATGAGCGCTAAATCTGGAAGGTAACTGAATCGTCACTCTGGCAGCTTTGCGGAGTATCTTTTTCAATCGAATGAAATTTATTGCGCAAATAATTTCCTTGAATTGAAACTCTCCATCGATAGCTTTCAACACAACCAACCGTTCTTCGGGAGTATCTGCATACAGATTATTTTCGATTTGTTCAGGTGTAATACTAAAATATTTCGCAGCATCAGTAAAAATATCGGCAGAGGTTGGCTGGAATAAACTTTCATGCGATGTAATGAAACCACTCCCCCGCTGCCAGACTGCAGAAAATACGTACTGCCTGATATCGGAAGGTGAAAGAAAGTTTGGTAATTCAACTTCTGAGCTTTCGGTCAAGAATTCCGCCGCTTCGAGCCGAAGCCGACGCACCTCTTCCTTTCCCTCATCACGATTCAGCTCCTCAACGGCTTCCTCAAGTTCTTTAAATGTTTTCCCTGCATATAATTTCACTTCATTGAAGATATTCCGCAGCGATCGAATGATCTCAGGATTATCAGGATCGAGCAGCCACTTTGGATATTTAGATCGCCGGGCTTGCATTAATCAGATTCACCTTTTTTCTTTTTAGGTTGAGCGAAAGCAATTTCATAAACGATTGCTTCTTTTCCTTTTCTTTTTCTTAGAACACGACCTCGCCGTTGGATGTAACTTATGTTTTCAAACTTTTTTCTTTTCCGTCCCGCCAACATAACGGCGATATTCGCCTCAGGAAGATCAATCCCTTCCTCTAATGCTTTTGCAGTTACAAGCGCTCGGCATTCACCTCTCGAAAACGCACGAAGGTAAAATGCACGCTCATCAGAATCTATATCAGCGGTGATAGCAGGAATTAAAAATCGTTTTGATATTTCGTAAGCAGTCGCTCGACTTTCTGTAAAGATTAGAATGCGATCGTTAGGATGCTTCATGAGAATTTCTTCTAATCGCGTGAGCCGACTTGGAAGCGATTGCCAATAACGATATGCATGAAGCATGGATCTCTGAGCAAGCGCAACTTGATCAGGATAATATGCTCGTTCTCGAACCAACCATTTATTATCCTGAACTCGATGTGCTTCCTTCGCTCGCTGCCATACCGTTTCCATCGGTTCTTTTAAACGATAAAATGCGGCGACTTCCTCCTTAGATGGTGTTAATCTCATGTGGACAGTTTTATAAACTGATAGGACTTGCTTTTCAATAAGTTCATCGGTGGATTTTTCATAAACTTTTTGACCGATTAACTTTTCCAAAAGTGGCAGTGTTCTATGTGATGGCGTTGCTGTGATTCCTAAACGATATGGGGCGATACAGAAGACTGCCGCTTTGGATGAATTTCCCTCTGAGATTTTCTGATGAACTTCATCAAATACGACAAGCTTCCATTTATTTCCGACCGAATTCATGTGGATACGAGCACTGGTGTAAGTTGTGACCGTGAGCGGTTTAAGATCGAATATATCATCACCGATGATCCCGACATCCTCTGCAAAAGCTGTTTGAAGCTGTGAATGCCATTGATAAAGTAAAACACGAGTGGGAACAACAATAAGCGCAGATGATTTTGTTTCTTCAACGGCGAGACGAGCGATCATCAGTCGAGTCAAAAAACTTTTCCCAGCCCCTGTCGGCAAAACGATAATACCCCGGCGATCTGCTTTTTCCCATGCTTCGATTGCTTCCTTCTGAAAATCGAACGGATCAAGTGTTTCCCGATGTGTCAACTCACCCGATGAGAAGAATTTCCCAGCATTATCTTCAATTTGAATACCTTTTGTTTTACCACAACTGAGAATTTCTTGATACAAGTAGGCAGGTGCTATCCATTTACCTAATGGATTGCGGCGAAAATATTTATTTACAAAGCTTGATTCGGCTCCTCCTTCAAGCCATACCATTCCATCTTTGAAAGATAAGGAGAGCATCGAAGATATTTTAGGTTAATTCATATTCAATTTCTAACGACTCCAACCAACCGATTATTCGCTCACGAGTTCGATCTTCTTTGAAGTCATACCAACGTTTTTGTTCTTCTGGAAAATCATACAGTACGTTTTTGAATCGCCCAAATGCACCTTTTCCATCTAATGCAACTGAGAGTAATCTGTTCAGCTCTGCATTCTTAATTGTGGCGGAGAAATCAACCATATCGTTGTAGCCCTCATGTGAGTCAGGTTCGGGAATCCCAACATAATGATCCGGTATTTCTTGCTCTTCATCGGATTCAGATATTAATACAATTTCACCTGTTTCCATATCTAAAAAATGCCGTATCTCAAATGAACTGAAATCGAAAGCCCCCTCAAGCTCATCGTAATCTATTTTAATCTTTTTCTTTTCCATCGAATAAGTTTCCTTGCATTTCATCATGTGCAATTTGTTTCACTTGTATATTCTGACCATCTTCTTTCCGACGAAGATTATTATAAATCTCAAGAATACCTTTATCTTCAGGAGCATTTCGCAATGCTTCTTCGATGCACACCATCGCCTCACCGATCCGATTTTCTGCTTCATACACGGCAGCAAGATTAGTCAGAATGATAGGATTGTTTGGATCGAGCTTAGCAGCTTTTTTAAGTGCCGCCAGACTTTCAGAATTCCAGCCCTTTAAATGTAATGCCCATCCAAGATCGCAGAGAATATTTGGATTATCTGGTGATAACTCATCAGCTTTTTGAAATTGCAAGATAGCCCCATCCGTTTTCCCACAATCTAAATAAGTGCAGCCCAAGAAATATCGAGCGCTGGAATTTGAGGGATTAATTTCGAGAGACATTTTGAGCGCGCTTTCGGCTAACTTAAATTTTTCGATCTCCAATAACATACAACCTAAAAGTACACCAATTTCCTCAACAGCTTTTGGACTTTCTTCTACACGTACAAGGAGGGTGTTAAGTGCTTCTATCGATTCATCATACCTTCTTTCTTTCCTTAATTCTTCCGCAAGTGTTATATGCTCACCTATCGAGAGTGAACTATAATCAAATTCAGATTCTCGGGGCTTATGAACAATCAAGCCACTTGAATCCATCATAAAATCATTCCAGGGATTTTGGCTCTTCATTTCTTCTGTCGTGTATCGCTTATCGAATAAGCGGATTTTCACCGCACGCTCGATCTCACTTATTTTTGATGCTACCGAACTGACGGATATTTTGAAATATTCAGCTATTGAATTTTGTGTTATCCCTTCACAATAATTGAGACGAGCAATAACATAGATAACTGCGGCTGACCATGCCTCACTCTTTGAACGTCCTAACGCTTTCCGCTTCTTAGAAAAATTTTTCCACAGCTTGAGGCAAAGTTTCTCATGCTCAGCAGTCAGATATTTTACAGCATATTCTGAAATTAGTTTTGCTACTTGTTCGATTGTTTGTTCGTCGTTCATATAATTTTCTTCTTTGCTTGGTTTGCGACAACCAAAATCGGATCCCAAAGCGGGGCATACGGTGGTGCATAAATGAGATCAAATCGAGAAATATCATCGATAGTCATCTTATGCTGGATAGCAACCGCAAGTGTGTTTGCCCGAAGAACTGCACCACAGCAGCTAAATAGATTAGCACCTAATAACCTTTTCGTTCGTTGATCAATGATAAATTTTATGGTCAAGTCTTCACTTCCGGGCATCAATTCGTTTCTCGATGGGGCATGTATCAGATCAGTTATTACCTTAAATCCAGATTGCTTCGCCTCATCGGAGCTGATGCCAACCTGAGTGACTTGAAGATTGAATATTTTTACAGCCATAGCACGTATCGCACCTTTGAATGTTGCGCGTCCACCAGCGGCATTTTCACCCGCAACCCACCCACTCCTACTTGCTATGGAAGCCAACGGTAAATACATCGGTTTCCCTGTTACAATATTTTTCACCTCGCAGCAATCACCCGCCGCATAAACATCTTCAATGTTTGTTTGTTGACGTTCATCGGTCAGAATCCCATTATTAGAACCGAGTCGAACCTTAGCCGCTTTCGCCAATTCAACATTTGGCTCAACACCAAGTGAGAGGATAACAATATCAGCTTCAAATGAACCACGATTTGTTATTATATGTTTTACTTTTCCGGCTGTATCTTGCTGAAACGCCTCGATCTTTGTATTTGTTACGAACTGCACGTCATTCTTTTTTAATTCTTCGAGAACTCTTTCACGAGTTTCTAATTCAAGCCCTTCCATCGGTAAATTGAATTGATGAAGCATTGTTGTATCCAAACCACGTAAACGGAACGCTTCAGCCATTTCCATTCCAATATAGCCACCGCCGATGATGACTGCTTGTTTTGGTGACTCCGTCTTCATATAATTAATAATGTTGAGCGTGTCTTCACGAGATTTAAGATGAAAAACATTTCTACCATCTTCACCGCTAACCTTTAAACGCCGGGGCACTGAACCCATAGCAAGTACGAGTTTATCATAATCATATTCAATAATCGAATGGTTTCTTAAATCACGAACTAAGATTGTGTGTTTTGTCGGAAGGATATTTTCAACACGATGGAGAGTTTTTACCGCAACTCCCTTCTCTTGCTGTAATTTCTCGGGAGAATATTTTACAAGTTTCTCTTCATCTTCGATTAATCCACTGATTGCATAAGGCGCTTCACAAATACCGTAAGAGACAGTCTCGCCTGCTTCAAAAAGGATAATCTCCGCATTTGGATTAGAGCGTTTTGCTTTTGCTGCGGCGCTTGGTCCTGCTGCAAGTCCTCCGACGATAAGAATTCTTCTATTTTTCATAAAGTTTCATGATGGAAAATAGATGATAGAAAATAGAAGATGGAATCATTAGTTTTTCTTTTTGAAATAAAGCGATAACGGGACGCCAGTAAAATCAAAATGTGTGCGTAAGCGTCCTTCCAAAAATCGTTTATACTTTTCTTCTACAAGCTTTGGTTCATTCACAAAAAAACTAAAGGCAGGTGGATTGATTTTTACTTGTGTAATGTAATTTATCTTAATCTCCTTTCCTGATTTTGCCGACGGCGGTTTTTCCTTTATGTCTTTGAGCAGCAAATTATTTAACTTGTTTGTCGAAACACGTTTTGTCTGCTCGGCGAATACACGTTTTGCCAGCTCAATCGTTTTGAATACGCGTTGTTTCTCCAACGCCGATATGAAGATTACAGGGACGAAATCATATACACGTAAAAACTTCTTAATTGACTTTTCAAAACGTAACGCAGTTAGCTCATCTTTTTCAACCGTGTCCCACTTGTTCACAGCAAGCACTACACCACGCCTCCGCTCGATGATATCTTCAAGAATGCGAAGGTCTTGTTTATCCATTCCTGCTTGAACATCTACCATCAGGATGGCAATATTGCAGCGGTCGATACTTTTTAGAGCACGTAAGATACTGTAAAACTCAACGTTCTCTTTAATTTTACTTCGCCGCCTCAAGCCGGCAGTATCTATAAGAATAATTTCCTCTTTTTGATATTTTAAAACGGAATCAATCGCATCTCGCGTTGTGCCGGGGATGGGCGTTACAATTTGGCGCGTCTTACCAAGTAATGCATTTACGAGTGATGATTTACCGACATTTGGTTTCCCAATCACAGCAAGTTTAAGTCGTTTGTCTTCCTCTTCAACTGCCGTCGCTGAAAATTGTTCTGTAACTTTATCGAGGAAATCTCCAATCTTCCGACCAAGCAGTGCAGATATAGTAATCGGTTCACCCAAACCTAATTTATAAAATTGCGCGGCATTAATTTCATGTTTATCGCTATCTACTTTGTTGACGATCAGATGAATTTTTTTATTCGATTTCCGAAGAATTGCAGCGACATCCTCGTCGAGTGAATTTATTCCAGAAGCAGCATCCACCATAAAAATAACAGCATCTGCTTCATTAATTGCTATTTCGGCTTGCTCACGGATTGCGCGTTCGAAAAGATCTTCTGAGTGCGGAACGTAACCCCCGGTATCAATTAATGTAAAAGATTTACCAGCCCAATCTGTTGAGGCGTAAAGCCGATCGCGCGTTACACCTGGCTCATCGTGTACAATTGCATCACGAGCGCCAAGAATACGGTTAAACAGCGTTGATTTCCCAACGTTCGGTCTGCCTATTATTGCAAGAATATTCGTCATAAAAATTTTTCCAATTCATAATACGAATTTCTTGAGAGAGATTCAAAAATGAAAGCCGACCCATTTACTTGAGTCGGCTTCCTGTAACTAACAACCCAAATATAAAAAAAATCACCGCAGCAGGATCCCCGCTAAAAGGGAGCGGGATTGTTGCTTTA
>JASEHD010000121.1 GCA_030019075.1 Bacteroidota bacterium | reverse complement strand
CTGAATTTTATCTGCAGATGATGAACACAGTCGGATTCATCCGACTTTTATTGGTCTAGCCCAAGTTCGACAGTTGGGTAGAAAAAACATTGAGTTCACGCAAAAAACGATAAAAAAGAACAAAAGTTTTGACTACAAATTGTATTTCTTTTCCAACCGAGGAGGAGGATGAAGATTAAGTTTCTGGAGTATGATAGCAAGATGACGATCTGGTTTTGAGACACACCTGAGTCGAATCTCAATACCTTTTCGTGTAGGCAACACAACATCGACAAGGTTGAGATTCCTGAGTTCTTCGACAACGACCCTCGGCTCACTGCCCAGTCCAGCACGTTTACACATCTGCGATAAACACTTCCAAAGAACGTAAGCAAGAAAGCAGACCAGAATGTGTGCTTGAACCCGGTTTTCCCGTTGGTGCCATATCGGCCGTAGACCTAAATCATGCTTGTGTATACGGAACGCCGCCTCGGCTTCGGTGAGTTGAATGTATACTTTCCATCCGCCTCAGGCGGATTCGGCAGTCCAGTCCTTGATGTTTGTCCGAAGTAGGTAACAACCTTCACTCAGGCGAGCCCAATCGGAGTGCTGGGTACGAATCTTCCAAGTGAGATCGAGTTTTCCTTCACGCTCGTTGACAGTGATATCGAAGAGTTGTGAAGCTCGGCTATTGCGTTCCAGCAAACGCCCGATGCGACGCTCCACAATGTTTATGTTCTTCACACGATTTGAATCACAGTTCTTTTTAATTCGCCGCAAACCATCTTCAAGCCGTTGAATGAATCGATTGTGGATCGCTTGCTCTTTCTTTGCCCGTGCTGTGCTACGACACAGTATGAAGAGTTCATCACTTCCTGCCGGTGACGGACATAGTTTGACCTCAAGACCTTCATGAACCTGATTCCAGTCTTCTTGGATAAGTTGCTGCTCAAGTTTCTTCAACATGTTCTTAGGTGTTCCAATGATATATCTTCGGTTCTTTTTAGTAAGTAACTCAAGGTTTTTGCTCCCAGCCATTCCTCGATCCATTATCCAGACCCGATCTGATTTCCCATAGAGCAACTCCATTTTTTCAACAATTGTCTCTACGGTGGTGGAATCTTGTCGGTTTCCCTCAAAGACTTCGTAGCCAAGCGGAATTCCCTCTTTGGTGACAACAAGACCGATACAGACCTGTTTACAGTCCGGACGTCCATCCCTTGAATAGCCTTGCTGTCCCGCTTTCAGCGGGATGGGTTCTTCGAAACCTCTCCTTCAAAATAGCTGGATGTCACATCGTATAGCAGGATATCGTAGTTGATCGTGAACAACTTCCCAAGACGTTCTTTCAGATACTGTTGGAATTCCCAGAAGATCGGAAAGAGCGCTCTTGCGATAAAACTGTTCGGCAATGTGGAGTTCACTTGACGGTTCACAAAAGCGAGAGACGATTAACACATTCGCTAATGTTGCCCACGAGATCTTTGCATTGGTCTGCGCCATCGTGTGCTTCAACCATTCATTCAACCCAAGTTGTTTAATGAGTTCCAAGGCAAGCCATACATCACCGAACCGCCGACTCCGCTCGGTACATACTGAACGAATATTGACCTCTACCCACTCAGGCAATGGTTGATCATCAAACAGGGATTCTTGTATTGGTGGATGCCCTTCCGCTGCATGACGAACACCAACACGTCCAGCTTCATTCATATCACCCAGATAGGAGACGACACGATGCCGAGGCCCACGCTCAGTTCGAATTGATTCAACAAGCGCCCAGTAGTTGTGACGCTTGTCGTCTTTATTAACGAAGATCTTCTTAAGAAACATGTATCAATATACTACATTGCCACCCGTCTCCGCAAGGGGTAAAGTTTTGACTACACGGACTTTTATGTCACAATCATCAATTGTAATTCCTATTCAATAGAAAATATTTTTTTATGACTCTTCACTGTCGAACTTGGGCTAGCGCTTGATTCCATAACCCAGTAATACCAACACCTTTTAGAAAAATTCCACGAATAATGTCGATGTAATATCTCAACGGAATCAGATAGGTAACATATTGAACCAACTTCGGCATATTCTCGATCGGAAATGTGAATCCTGAGAAAAAGATAAACGGTATGAAGAAGAAAAACTGTGCAGTCATCATCGCCTGCTGCTGCGTTTTGAAAATCGTGGAAACAAATAAGCCAAGTCCAAGTGTTGTTAACACGAACAAGCCGCTCAATCCAAACAGCAGGAAAATACTACCGCGAAGTGGTATGCCAAACCAAAATTTAGCCACAATAATTACTAACGCTACATCAACTGTTGCAATCAACACGAAGGGAAGAAGTTTTCCGATAATTAGCTGATATGGCTTTATCGGCGTAACCATCAATTGCTCGAGCGTACCGATCTCTTTATTTATCTACTTTAAATTTTTAATGAGATCGTAGCCGAGAATTGTTGCTGTTCCGTAAGTTAGAGTTAAGATACCACATAGCATTCGGAAGTTGGTTGTTTTACCGGCACCATCAGGTCCAACGATGCCGAACATTTCACCTTGATTAATTGATAAGCTGAGATTATCAACAGCGATTATGTTTTCAAATTGTTTGGATAAGTTTTTTATATCTATGATAGACATAACATTTAGTTCAGGAGCAGAGCTCTCTCACAACCGAAGCACATCATCCGAAATGTCGTCGTTTTTCCTGCACCAACAGGTCCAACGATACCGAACATCTCACCACGATTAATGGTTAGAACTACTTCGCGACTTCCTCCGGGATGTTTTGTGTTATCTTTTTCCCTTTTCCATTCTTTCGGAGAAATGGTTTTTCAACAGGCGGATGATGATAAGCGGGTTCTTCTTCGAGATCGGGATAAGTGAATATTTCATACTTATAATTCCTAAGGATAATATTCTTGCCCGCCCGACCAATTACATACTGCGGCAGTAAAGGTATTTTTCCACCTCCACCGGGTGCATCGATAACGTAGTAAGGAACTGCAAGCCCCGAGGTCGTCCCACGGAGTTTATCCAAAATTTCCAATCCTTTGCTGACGGGTGTACGAAAATGATCAGTTCCCTTAGTGATATCTGCCTGATACATATAGTATGGCTTCACACGCATAACGAGAAGCTTACGCATTAACTCGAGCATAACATCTGAATCATCGTTGACACCTTTCATTAAAACCGCCTGATTACCAAGTGGTATGCCGGCATCAGCGAGCATATCGCATGCATATTTCGCTTCGGGAGTACATTCCCACGGATGATTGAAATGTGTGTTGACATAAACTGGATGATACTTCTTGAGTATCTTGCAAAGTTTTGAAGTAATACGCTGGGGTAAAACGCAGGGCATCTTTGTACCGATACGTATGATTTCTATATGTGGGATTTCGCGCAAACCTTTTAAAATGCGTTCCAGCAGATAATCGGTCAGCATCAATGGGTCGCCACCGGAGAGAATGACGTCTCGCACTTCAGGATGTTTTGCAATATAATCGATCCCATCCTGAATATACTTCATGTTGATTTTTTTCGAATCTCCAACCTTCCTTTTCCTCGTACAGAAGCGGCAGTACATTGAACATTGGCTGGTCGTCAGAAATAGAACTCGATCAGGATATCGATGGACGATGCTTGGAACAGGACTACTTGCATCCTCTGCAAGGGGATCCTCTGGTAAGGAGTTTCCTTCTAATTCTTTTATATCAGGAATACATTGAAGCCAGATAGGGTCGCCGGGAAATCTAATTAAACTTAAATAGTATGGGTTAATGCGGATGTGGAACAACGAATTGAGTTTTTTTACTGCACTCTCGTCGAACCCAAAACGCTCTATCAGATCTTTTGCGCTATCGACGCTTTGCCGCAGCATTTCTTGCCAAAGTTCCATAAATTAATGTAACACTCCATATTGTGAGACATACTTTCCGTAGATGACGAGATCGTCACCGATTTTATAATAATCTTTTATTCGAGCAACTTCCTGATATCGATTTCTAATATAAAATTTTCTCGTTGCCTCATACTTCGGCTGCGAAGATGTTTCAGCAACAACCAACCTCCCGCCTTGCTTCACAGCTAACTCTTCAGCATGATGGAGTAATTCTTTCCCAATTCCGTGCCGATGTTTAGCAGGATTCACAGCTATCCAGTATAAATCGAACGTTCCATCCGTCATGGGCGTTGATCCGATGCAATAATAGCCAAGAATTTCTCCGGTTTCAGAAATACTTGAATATATGTTATAATCGCGCTGGTCAGGATTATTTAGTGCCAAATCTATCAATTCTAATGCAACGTTTACCTCTTGATCAGTAAAGACAGAAGTATCTTTTAATATTTTTGAAATCGGTCCTCTATCCGATTGTTGTATCTTTCTAATTGTAATCAGGGAGCTCTCTCCAACGCTAATTCAACAATTTTATTAATCAGCTCTTCGAATGTATAACCGTATGTTCTTGCAGATCGGGCAAAACCTGCTTCATCAGAAATATCTGGATTCGGATTTATTTCTAATAAATACGGCTTGTTCTCTTTGCTCAACCGAAAATCAACACGGGCATAATCACGGCATCCAATAGTTTGATATGCCTTTAATGCCATTTCTTTTATGACTGTTTCAATCTCTGAAGATAAAACTGCCGGACAAACACCTTTCGTATGAATATACTCGTCGGTTTCCTTCATCCATTTTGCATTATAGGTTATGATGCGATGATATTGTTTTGGCATTGTCGACATGTCGATTTCAGAAATTGGCAGCACAATAGGTTTCCTATTTCCGATGATAGCGACATTTAATTCTCGTCCATCGATATATTCTTCTACCAATGCTGGCTGGTCAAATTGTTCAATAATATGACGAACTCTCTTCTTCAGGTCATTGAAGTTATTAACTACAGATTCAGTCGAGATACCAAGGCTTGCATCTTCTCGTGATGGCTTAACGATCAGTGGAAAAGCTAAGCTTTCATCCAGTGTAATTCGGACGGGACTTCGAATAATCTGAAATCGGGGGGTTAGCAATTGATGATATAGTAAAAGCTCTTTCACCCTCACTTTATTCAGCGCAATTCCTAACGTCAGCGGATCAGAACCCGTATACGGAATTTCGAAAAGCTCAAAAAGTCCGGCTATATGCATTTCATGAATTGCTTCATTCCCCACACTTTCACACAGGTTAAAAACAACATCCGGCTTTTCATTCTTTATATAATTGATGAAACGAGTTATATCACGATCGACATTGAACAACGTGCATCGGTATCCGTTTTCTTGTAATGCCCGAACAATATCTTCACGTTCTTCTAACACACCAACTTCTGAGAGATCGGTCAGCCCTATGGCATCGGTTGATAGATTTTTACCACCTTCCTGTAAAACGCCTGTTTCAGAAATGTATTTCCGTTCAGAACTGGAATCTGTTACCGGTTCATTGTAAACAACACCAACGTGTAGTTTTTTTCTCATAATAATTCTCAATTAGTCATATCGAATGAATGTTGTTTCCGAATCATACCATTACGTTTTGCAGCAAGGAATAATACGTTCTGGATCAACTGGTTATAGTTCATGCCTGCTGCTCGTGCTGCTTTCGGAAAACATGAATTGTCTTCAGGGTTAGGCAAAATCCCCGGAAGTGGATTTAATTCTAAAATATGTGGTGTCCCTTTTGTATCAAGTCGAACATCAATCCGACACCAATCTCGGCATCGCAGGGCAGTGTATGCTTTTCGGCAAACCGTTTCGATCTCATTTTGAAGTTGTTTTGTTATTTGGGCGGGGCATGAAAATATTTCCAACGGTGAATCGGCTCTATCCCAAATCCATTTTGCTTCGAAAGAATAGATCGGATTTACTCCCACAGGGAGTGAATCGAATTTTATTTCCACTATCGGCAGCACTACCAAATCATCCCCATTTCCAAGTATTGCAATGGTAAATTCCCTGCCGCTCAAATATTCTTCGACCAACGCTGGTTCGTTATACTTTTCAAGAATATTTCCCACCTCTCGCACGAGATCTTCTCGCTTATTGACAATTGAAGAATTATAAATTCCTTTACTCGACCCTTCATGAAGCGGTTTAACAATAGATGGGAACGGTAGAATGTTATTTCCAATTTCTTTGGGAGAAGCGATGATGGTAAAATTAGGTGTAGGAATTTGATAATAAGAAAGAATTTCCTTAGCACGAGATTTATCGAGGCAGATTGCTAAGGTAAGTGGGCCCGAGCCGGTGTAGGGTATTTGCAGCATCTCAAGAATTGCCGGTATTTGTGCTTCACGGGAAACACCCAGAAGCCCTTCAGCAATATTGAAAACAATATCGGGCTGCTCAGTTTTCAATTTGAGAAATGCATCCTCATCTGCTTCTATGAGCATAACATCATGATGTTCCGCAAGCGCTGCTCTAACCGCATCAATGGTTTCAAACGTATCCCACTCTGCATACAAATCTGAGATATGTGTGCGAGAGTATTGAGGAAATGTTGGAAGAGAATTTTGAGGAGAGAATTCCCTTTTCAAACTCGGAGGTTCGCTCGAATCGTCCGTCAGGGATTGTTGAGCTGAGTCTTCCTTCTTCTGATTGTAAACGAGCGCGACCCGCATCGGGTTAACCTGCGGAGGAAGTTGTATCAAGTAACTCGTGCAGTCCCCTTGAATAGTTGGACATATGTAATTAGAAAATCAAACACAATTGTAATATAATCATTTTAAACTTTTTGTCAAGTAGAAAATGCATTTTTTTAAAAAATATTTTTATTTTTGATATGAATGTTACTCTTACCGGTGGACAAAAATATTTTCTAAACTGCCATCATCCTCCTTGAAGCAGTGTCAAACTCTCTTTCATCCTCTCTTCGTAGTACGATCTCAGCGGTTCATGTTCGGATAAACGAAGGTACGGATCGATCTCAACTAACTGGAAAGCTTCTTGTCGTGCGAGTGCAAGAATGTCTCCATCGGTCATCAAGTTGGCGAGCTGAAGTTGAGGCAAACCGCTTTGTCGAGTACCGAAGAAATCCCCCGGACCCCTCAATTCTAAATCAATTTCGGCAATTTTGAAGCCGTCAACCGTTTCAACTATCGTCTGGAGTCTCCGAATTGCTTTCTGCTTCTCAACAATGTCATCATCTATTGTCGGAAGAGTTATTGCCTTGCTGACTATTTTTTCGATCCAATCTGGTGCGATGAGGATGCAGTATGATTGAGCGGCACCGCGTCCAACCCTTCCCCGAAGCTGGTGAAGCTGCGCTAAACCAAACCGCTCGGCATGTTCTATCACCATCATCGATGCATTGGGGATGTCGATACCTACCTCAATGACTGTCGTGGCTACAAGAATCTTGATAACACCCGATTTGAATGCTGACATGACTTCATCTTTCTCAATCGAAGACATGCGTCCATGGAGAAGACCCAACTTTAAATCGGAAAATATTTCCGTTTTTAGTTTTTCATAACTCTCGGTTGCTGCTTTAAGATCCATTTTTTCCGATTCGTCTATCAATGGATACACGATGTACACTTGTCTTCCTCCATGAACCTGTTCACGGACAAAGGTATAAACCTTATCCACCTGCGAACTTGTTCGTAATATTGTTTTAATTGGTTTCCGGTTTAATGGCATTTCATTGATAACCGATACATCGAGGTCGCCATAAAGTGTGAGTGAGAGTGTCCGGGGAATAGGTGTGGCTGTCATGACCAAAATATCTGGATTCAGACTTCCATTCTGAAGATTGATTCCTTTTTCTCTTAAAGCGACACGCTGTGCCACGCCAAAGCGGTGTTGTTCATCAATAACAACAAAACCAAGTTTGGTAAACTTAACATTCTCCTGAATAAGTGCATGAGTACCGACGATAATCTGAGATGACCCTTGATTAATGTCCTCCAATATTTCTCGGCGAAGTTTAGAGCGCTGTCCTCCAATAAGCAGCCGAATATTCACCGGCATATCCTGGAGAAAATTTTTCAATGTCTTATAATGCTGTTCCGCAAGAATCTCGGTCGGCGCCATCAAAGCCGCCTGATAACCGTTATCAACTGCAACAAGCATCGCAAGGAGCGCTACAATTGTTTTTCCACTTCCAACATCACCTTGCAGTAGTCGATTCATGGGCTTCCTCGACTCCATATCCTCAGCAATTTCTTTAATAACATTGACCTGCGACTTAGTCAGTTTGAATGGCAGAGAGTCGACAAGCTGCCGAGCCAGCATGCTTTTGACATTGAACGAAATCCCCGGCATTTCAGATTTGACACTCTTCCGACGCAATGCCAAAAGTAGTTGCATAATAAAAAGTTCATCGAATTTAAGACGATGCTGGGCTTTGCTAAGAATTTCAAATGATTCAGGATAGTGGATTGACCTCAACGCAAGTTTAATTGGTAGAAATTTATTCCGTTCTAAAAGGTTTTTAGGAAGATGTTCTTCGAAGACGTCGATAAAATCGTCCAGTGCAGATTTTATTATTCGTCGAAAACCTTTTACGTGCAGATTGACATCTCTAAGTTCAGCGGATGAACCGTACTTCGGTACAATGCCACCTGTATGCAAACCTTGTGAATCTTCATCGTCCTCTCCGCCGCTTGATAAACGATCTATGGAAGGATGAACGATCTGAAAGCAGTTTTTAAAACTTGTTACCTTCCCCGAAACAGCGATTGTTTCTCCAAGCGTGAATGCTTTTTTAAAATATTGTACACTTTGAAAAAACACTAATTGTATTGTTCCAGTTTCATCACCAAGAACAACAACAAGTCGCTGCCGCGGCTGCCGACCTATTAATTCAAATGAACGAATCGTTCCCATAGTGGTAATCCACCTATCTGAATCCATAGACGCAAGAAGATTACCAACTTTTTCCACTTTACTGAGATCGAGATAATCATACGGAAAGTAATAAATGAGATCACGAACTGTTTTGATGCCATGCTCAGCAAGTACGTTTGCACGCTTCGGTCCGATGCCCTTCACATATTGGACAGGCATTGCGAGATCTTTTATAGTGTGATGTTGCGACTTCATCTTTGAAAAGATACGAAGGAGAGTGGGAAATAGCAATTAAACAGAGAAGCCAACCCGGTTTTCTGGATTGGCTTCTCATAAAATCTTGTGAAGGTAGACCCTTCACGGAGTTTACACTGAACGAAGTGAGTGTGTTCAGGGCAAGCTCTTCGCAAGGTTTGTAGAAAAATCACTGTAGCAGGATCCCCGCTAAAAGGGAGCGGGATTGTTGCTTTATTAGAAAATTATTTG
>JASEHD010000120.1 GCA_030019075.1 Bacteroidota bacterium | reverse complement strand
ATCGATGAAAAAATAAAACAACTTGAAGAGAAACAAAATCAGCTTTCCCGCCTTCTTCATGAGGAGAATATCCGTCTGGAGCGTGTTTCCAGCATGACGAAAGAAGATGCGAAAAAACTTCTCATCGATAATATGATTAACGAAGCAAAGGGAGAAGCGGCGCAAGTTCTGAAAGAAATTAGGGACAACTCGAAACTAGAAGCAAAAAAAGAATCTCAGAAAATAATTATTCAGGCAATACAACGCAGCGCTGTTGATCATTGTGTTGAAACAACTGTGAGTGTATTGCAAATACAAAGTGATGAAATGAAGGGACGTATTATCGGGAAAGAAGGGCGGAATATCCGAGCGTTTGAAGCCGCCACTGGTGTTGATGTGATTGTTGATGATACGCCCGAAGCAGTAATTATTTCAGCGTTCGATCCTTTAAGACGAGAAGTTGCACGAATAGCACTTGAGCGTTTAATAACTGATGGAAGAATTCATCCGGCTCGTATTGAAGAGGTTGTTCAAAAAGTTCAAACAGATTTGGACGAAGAACTCATCCATACTGGCGAAAATATGATGATGGAGATTGGTATTACGGGTGGAGGGAATCCAGAATTGCTAAGGCATATCGGCAAGATGAAGTATAGATCGAGTTATGGGCAGAATCTTCTTTCGCATAGCTTAGAAGTCGCTCACCTTACCGGTTTAATGGCGGCAGAGCTTGGTTTGGATGTTGTTCTAGCAAAGCGTGCGGGTCTACTTCATGATATTGGCAAAACAGTTGATAGAAATATTGAAGGTCCACACGCTTTAGTCGGATATGATTTAGCAAAAAGATTTAATGAAAATTCAATTATTCTGAATGCGATTGGCTCACATCATGACGATATGCCAATAGACAATCCGATTGCGGCATTAATTCAATCAGCAGATGCAATCAGTGGATCTCGTCCAGGTGCAAGGCGCGAATCGGTTGAAGCATATGCAAAACGTTTAGAACATCTCGAAAAACTCGCAAAATCATTCGATGGCGTTTCACAAACCTACGCAATTCAAGCTGGACGGGAAATTCGTGTTATAGTTGAGCATGATAAAATCGATGATGCAATGGCAGATTTACTCTCACATGACATCGCTAAAAAAATCGAAACTGATATAGGATATCCGGGACAAATTAAAGTAGTTGTCATCAGAGAAAAGCGTGCGGTTGCTTATGCAAAGTAAAATTTAAATTATGAAGCCAGCAAAATGCCAATAGCACATTCCGGCTTTGACGTTTTATGACTATGAAATCTTCAGATAAAACACTTATTGTCGGTATAACCGGAGGTATAGGCAGCGGTAAAAGCGAGGTATGCAATTTATTTCAATCCTTTGGGGCGAAGGTACTATACACAGACCTCATGGCGAGAGAACTTATAGATACGAGAAAAGATATTCAGCAGAAAATAAAACAGATATTGGGCGCGGATATTTTTCTAAAAGATGGGACGTTAAATAGAAAAATAATGGCTGAGTATTTGTTTCATGATAAAAAGCTAAAAGCAAAAATAAATCACATTGTTCACCCGCAAGTTATTGGTTTATTAAAAAGTGAGATCAGACGTGCAAAATCCATCGGCGATTCACCTTTACTCGTTATAGAATCGGCATTAATTTTTGATGCAAATGTACGGACATTGTTTGATTTTATCATCGTTGTTCACGCCGATCGTGAACTTCGGATTCAAAGAATATCCAAGAGGGATGGATGCTCAAGAGATGCTGTCGAAGATAGAATAAATTCTCAAATGCCTGCGGATGAAATATTATCTCTTGCTGATTTTATTATTTGGAATACGGATAATAAAAAATCATTAAAAGGAAAAGCACGATTTCTTTTTGATGTTCTAACTACAATGAAGTTATATTAGCATCAGAGAATTTGGAACAAAATGGAGAATCGATCTGATTTTTTGATTATTGGAAGCGGAATAGCCGGGCTCTCATTCGCAATGAAAGCTGCTTCCATCGGAACTGTAGCTCTCATAACAAAAAAAGAGAAAGCTGAATCGAATACAAACTATGCGCAAGGCGGGATTGCGGCGGTTGTTTCTGGGACCGATAATTTCAATCTTCACATTCAAGATACAATTAATACCGGAGTTGGTTTATGCCATCGTGATGCTGTTGAGATGCTCGTAATGGAGGGACCCAGACGACTAAATGAACTTATTCAGCTCGGGGTTGATTTTACACGAACCGGTGATAAACTTGATTTGGGGCGAGAAGGTGGGCATTCGCAAAATCGGATTGTACATGCACACGATCATACCGGCGCAGAAATCGAGCGTGCCCTTCTACATTCGATTTCCTTAAATCCAAACATTACGATATATGAAAATCACGTAGCTATTGATCTCATTACCGAACATCATCTGGGCAAAAAGATATCACCTGAATCGCAAATCAATTGTTGGGGTGCCTATGTTCTTGATGTGCATAGGAATTGTGTCTTAAAATTTTTAGCACAATTTACCATCCTCTGTTCGGGGGGTTTAGGTCAGGTGTATTTGCATACAACAAATCCGGCGATCGCCACCGGTGATGGTGTGGCAATGGCATACCGTGCTGGAGCTGTTATCGCGAATATGGAATTTATTCAGTTTCATCCCACGACATTATTCAATTCTGGCTCTCCGGCTTTTTTGATATCAGAGGCAATCCGTGGTTTTGGCGGCGTTATTCGTTCCCGCAAGGGTGAAGAATTCATTCAGCGCTATGATTCGAGGGGTTCTCTGGCACCGCGTGATATTGTTGCACGAGCGATTGATATCGAGCTGAAGAAAAGCGGTGAAGAATATGTACTACTCAACTTACACCATCTACCTCCTGATAAGATAAAAGAGAAATTCCCACTCATCTATGAAACCTGTTTATCGAAATATCGAATTGATATAACAAAAGAACCGATACCGGTTGTCCCATCCGCTCATTATTCTTGTGGTGGGGTAAAAACGGATCTGATGGGAAGAACATCGATTAAAAATTTGTATGCGTGTGGAGAAGTAGCGATGACAGGCGTTCATGGTGCGAATAGATTAGCGAGCAATTCTCTTCTGGAAGCGATTGTTTTTTCGCATAAGGCGTTCGATCAAGCTAAAGGTATAAACCGCAATGATCAAACTTCGATTCCCGAAATTCCCGATTGGGATGACAGCGGTACTATTGATACCGAAGAGTGGGTGTTGATAGAACATGATAAAAAAGAGATCCAACAAATCATGTGGGATTATGTTGGAATTGTTCGATCAAATCATCGCCTCGATCGTGCCTATCGCCGGTTAAGTCTGATTCAGAATGAAATAGAAAATTTTTATAAACACACAAAAGTTGTTGAAGGATTAATTGAATTACGAAATCTTAGCACAGTAGCCGGTTTAATTATTCGCTGTGCGCTCATGAGGAAAGAAAGTCGTGGTTTGCATTTTACAACCGATTATCCCAACCGGGATGATGAACACTGGTTGCATGATACTGTAATAACTCTATCAGATATTTGAGATATTGAGGAATTATACATAACTTATTTTATGTTATATTTCGACACTGAAATTAATTTCAATTCAGAAAAACCACATGACCATTGTGCAGTTTTTGGGATCTACGGGCATGCACAAGCAGCACAGATGGTTTATTATGGGCTTTATGCTCAGCAGCACAGGGGGCAGGAAGCATCGGGTATTGTAACATCACTCGTTGATGAACGAACGGGTAAATATCATTTTCGAATTCATAAAGATTTCGGTTTAGTAAACGATGTTTTTAAAGATGATAAATTATTAACGGAAAAACTTCAGGGCAATTCAGCGATTGGTCATAACCGTTACTCAACCGCCGGCGCTTCTGATAATGTCAATAACATTCAGCCACTTATCGTGAATTACCGGGGAGGAAATATCGGGATTTCACACAATGGGAATTTAACAAATTTCCATTCACTTCGGAAACGGTTGCAAGATGAAGAAACTATCTTTCAAACAACCTCTGACACAGAAATAATTCTTCATCTTATTGCGAAAAGCAGAGAGCAAGAACAAATCCGTCAAATCATTGACGCGTTGAATCAGATAGAAGGTGCATATTCAATTGCAATTCTAACAAACGACAGCTTGATAGCTGCACGTGATCCCCACGGGTGGAGACCTTTGGCAGTCGGAAAACTTGGTGATGCTTATGTTATTGCATCCGAAACATGTGCATTTGATTTAATCGGTGCAACTTATTTATGCGATGTTGAACCGGGGGAAATTCTCGTATTCGATAAGGACACAGGCACAACAGGTGAAGCAAAATCCTTTAGATTAAAGAAAGGCAAGTCGGAGCCGTATTTTTGTATCTTCGAATATATTTATTTCTCGAGGCCCGACAGTCGGATTTTCGGTGAGAGCGTTGATCGTGTTCGTAGAAAATTCGGGAAATCACTTGCTCATGAACATCCTGTGAAACCAGATGCAGACGATAAATCAGTTATTGTTATTAATGTACCCGATTCCAGTAATACAGCAACTCTTGGATTTGTCAGTGAGAACACAAAAATTGGAAACAAGAGTAAATATGAGATTGGACTCATCCGGAGCCATTATGTTGGTAGGACATTTATCCAGCCGATGCAAGACATTCGCGAAATGAAGGTGAAGACAAAATTTAATACAGTACGCGGTGTTCTTGAAGGGAAAAAAGTCGTGATAATTGATGACTCGATCGTGAGGGGAACAACCTCGAAACAATTAGTTAAATTGATTCGTAATTCCGGCGCACGAGAAATTCATTTTCGTGTTACTTCACCACCGATCCGTTTTCCGTGTTATTATGGGATGGACTTCCCTAATCCTAAGGAATTAATTGCCAACTGGTGTAATGGTGATATCGAAAAGATTCGTCAGGAATTAGGGGTTGATAGTTTAGGTTATCTCTCACTCGATAAGCTTCTCGAATCTGTTCCCCATGATAGAAGCGAATCATATTGTACCGCTTGCTTCAGTGGCAGATTTCCCACAATGCTTGAAAATGGTTTTTCAAAAGAAGAACATGAGATGTAAGTAGCTATGGAATCACGCATCTGGACGATTTCAAATATATTAAGTAGCTCTCGTATTGTTTTACTTATTCCCCTTGCACTGTTACTTCTTGCTGAAAATCCTGATCTGCGATGGTATACAATTGGTTTGATGGTTCTTATCGCATCAACAGATATGTTGGATGGTTATTTTGCCCGGCGATTTCATCAAGTTAGTGAAATTGGGAAGATATTAGATCCACTTGCAGATAAAATTGCTGTCGGTGTTGTTGTATTCATCTTAGCATTACAGGGTAAAATCCCGGCATGGTTCCTTACAATCGTTATTTCACGTGATGTTCTCATTTTTACAGGTGGAATGTACATTAAGAAAACAAGAAATATAATCTTAGTATCTAATCAAATTGGCAAGTGGGCTGTTACTGCAGTTGCTGCGTTTCTGATGATTGCAGTATTAGATTTTCAAGAACTATTTTTGTTCAGGGAAATATTATTATATTTTTCTACCATGTTATTAATTTTATCTTTTGTCTTATACCTCAAACGATATATAGGTTTATTCAAATCAAAAACATAACATTGAAAACTAAAATCTGAAATCTCTACATGGGCTTTTTTGATAAATTTAAATTAAACAAACTGAAAGAAAGTCTTACAAAAACGCGTGAGAATATCTTTGGTAAAATTCAGAATATTATCTCAGGGAAAACAAAAATTGATGATGAGGTAATAGATAATCTGGAGGAAATTCTCATCGGTGGTGATGTAGGAGTAAGTACGACGATGAGAATTATTGAAAATATCCGACTTCGAGTGAAAAAGGATGGTTATCAGGACACAGCGGATATTGATTCCATATTACGCGAGGAAATTCAAAAACTGTTTATGAACGGATATACCGAAAATGGTGAACCCTTTTCAATTCCGAGCATAAATAAACCACATGTAATAATGATTGTTGGTGTAAACGGCGTTGGTAAAACAACAACTATTGGAAAATTAGCATACAATTACCGGACAAATGGAAAGAAAGTTCTAATTGCAGCAGCAGATACATTCCGAGCGGCTGCGAACGAACAACTTGAAATATGGGCTGAACGAGCTGGTGTTGAAATCATTCAACAACGTCAAGGATCGGATCCGGCAGCAGTTTCGTTTGACGCATTAAAGTCAGCAAAGGCACGCGATGTAGATGTTCTGATCATAGATACCGCAGGACGATTGCACACTAAAGTAAATTTGATGGAGGAATTAAAAAAGATTAAGCGTGTTGTTCAAAAATTAGATCCCCAAGCACCGCACGAGGTTTTACTTGTCGTTGATGCCTCAACGGGACAGAACGCAATTCAACAGGCGAAGCAATTTATGGCAGCAGTGAATATTACCGGACTCATACTTACAAAGCTTGATGGAACAGCAAAAGGCGGAGTTGTAATTGCTATCAGTAATGAGCTGAATATTCCCGTAAAATACATCGGAGTGGGGGAGAAGATTGATGATTTACAACCGTTTGATAATAAAGCTTTTATCGAAGCACTCTTTGAGAAGGCATCATGAAGTTGAAATTTCAGCATATTGATTTGAAGCTGAAATATACTTTCACAATTGCTCGCTGCTCGCGTGATTTTGAGCCGTGTACCATGGTTGAACTCGAGCATGACGGAATCGTTGGTTATGGTGAAGCTTCGCCTTCAGAGCGCTATGGTGAAACGAGAAATACTGTTATAGAGTTTTTGAATAAAATTAATCTATCTCGTTTTAAAGATCCGTTTCAACTCGAAGATATTCTTTACTACATCGGAAATATCGAGAAGGGAAATACTTCTGCTAAAACTGCAGTTGATATCGCTCTACATGATTGGATCGGGAAAGCAGTTGGTATACCGTTGTGGAAACTTTGGGGATTGAGCGCAGAGAAAACACCGCAAACGTCCTTCACAATCGGTATTGATTCTCTGGACATCATCGAAAAGAAAGTCCGAGAAGCGGAACCATATCCAATCTTGAAAGTAAAGGTTGGTGTACCAAATGACGAAGATATAATCAAAACGATTAGAAAGATAACAAATAAAGTTATTCGTGTAGATGCTAATGAAGGTTGGAAGTCGAAAGAGTTGGCTCGTGATAAAATATTGTGGCTTGAGGAACAGAATGTAGAACTTGTAGAACAACCCCTGCCATCTACAATGTTGGATGAAACTGGCTGGCTGAGAGAGCAAATTCATATTCCGTTAATCGCAGATGAGAACATCACAAGATTAACTGATCTCCCTAAACTACAAGGTGTTTTCGATGGTATCAATATTAAACTGATGAAGTGCACTGGCTTACGGGAGGCAACAAGAATGATTCATACCGCTAAAGCTCTCAACATGAAGATTATGCTTGGTTGTATGATCGAAAGCTCAGTAGGCATATCTGCCGCAGCACAACTTTCTCCGCTGGTCGATTACGCCGATTTGGATGGAAATATTTTGATAACAAACGATCCATTCGATGGTGTGAAAGTTATTGATGGGAAACTAATTCTAAACGACAAACCAGGATTGGGTGTGGAGAAAATGTCATTTGTTTTACCCGCCACAGGCGGGCAAGTTAGTCATTAGTCATTTGGATATGGCACAGACGATAAAAATATTACCAGATAGTTTGGCAAACAAGATTGCGGCTGGCGAAGTTGTGCAGCGCCCCGCCTCTGCTGTGAAAGAATTGATTGAAAATTCAATAGATGCAAGTGCAAAATCAATTACAATCATTATTAAAGATGGGGGAAAATCGCTTATCCATGTAGTTGACGATGGTGAGGGCATGAGTGCAGAAGACGCAGCTATGGTGTTTCATCGTCATGCTACAAGCAAAATATCGTCTTACGAGGACTTGGAAAATATTCGTACACTCGGATTTCGTGGAGAAGCGTTAGCTTCGATAACTGCAATTTCACAAGTAGAATTACGTACCAGAACTGAGCAATCAGAAATTGGAACGAAGGTTCGGATCGATGGAAGCACACTACTCGACATTTCAGAAGAATCCTCACCCAAGGGGACATCTATACAAGTAAAAAATCTTTTTTACAATACTCCGGGAAGAAGAAATTTCCTAAAAAGTAATACAACTGAATTTCGGCATATTGCCGATGTCGTACAACGAATCGCGATTTCACATCCCGATTTGAAAATAGTATTTATCAGCGATCAGGAAACTGTTTTCGATCTAAAACCATCTTCCCTACAAGATAGAATAAAAGCAATATTCGGTGAACAACTTGCTGATTCATTAATTTACTTTGAAAACGAAACAGATTTTTTAAACATACATGGATATCTTGGGAAACCCAACTTTGCTCGGAAAGGTAAAACAGAGCAATATCTTTTTCTGAATAAACGTTACATTGTGAATCGCACAATCAACCATGCCGTCTTTAATGGTTACGAGAATTTATTGGAGAAAGGAAGTTTTCCACTATTCATTTTATTTTTAACACTCGATCCACACAAAGTGGATGTAAATGTTCATCCAACGAAACTGGAAGTAAAGTTTGAGGATGAATCAGCGATTTACCGGTTTGTTATGTCAGGTGTGCGTAAAGGTCTTTCAAAATACGACTTGTTTCCTTCTATTAAAATAGAAGAAAATCAATTATCTTCGGGCAAGCTTACGCATTCATTCTTCCCCACTCGGGATGCAGCACGCTCTCAAGAGAATAGGTGGGAACAATTATACCAACGGGAAACATCCCCAGAGCTTAATGCCGCAAGAGGCGGTGAATCTCAAATTGAATCCTGTCTTCAATCAGTGCAATCAAATATCTGGCAAGTTCATAATAAGTATATACTCGTTCCTGTCGAAAATGGTATTATGATTGTCGATCAACATGCGGCACATGAACGTATTCTTTACGAGCGTGTGATTGCACGATTCAATAAAAAAGAGAATGCTTCTCAACAGCTGTTATTTCCACACACGATTCAAATGACACCGGGTAATGCTTTGTTAGTTAAGCAACTGTTAACTGACTTAGAAAAACTCGGTTTTAACTTGAAACTTTTCGGAACTACGACAATTATTATGGATGGTATTCCGATGGATGTGAAACCATCGAATGAAGACTCAATTCTACAGGATATTATCGATGCATATAAAGAAGACGAACAGAAGATAAAATTAGAACCGCGCGAGCGGCTTGCAAAATCTTTTGCATGTATGGCAGCAATTAAAACAGGTGAACCACTCAATGGTAGTGAAATGCTATCCTTGCTGAATCAATTAGGTGAAACGGAAATTCCAACAGTTTGTCCGCATGGGCGCCCGGTAAGTATTAAATTATCGCTATCAGAATTAGATAAGCGATTTGGGAGAACATCGTAGAATGCTTACTTTATAAATTCATCCAAAAAGTGGAACTGAAGCCATAATGCTCAAGTGCCCATCTTCAGGAACCCACAGCGGCCGCGCCGGCTATCCCACGGTGCACGCTACAT